>CADCBS010000110.1 GCA_902799715.1 uncultured bacterium
CGCGTCCGCCGGCGCGCCCGCATGCCGCGCGCCCGCCCGCGCACCATGTCCAGATAAGCATGCAGGCACTCTCGGAAATCCTTCCGCTCGCCGTCGAGGCCATGCGCATCCAGCAGCGCTCCTACGAGCGCGAAGAGCGCCACCGCCGCGAACTCGCCCGCCGCGGCATCGCCGAGGTCCCCGCCTGCGCGTCCGAACGCTACACCGTCGACGCCGGCGGCCTGTCGGACTTCTCTTTCGACGAATGGGGCGAATTCTACATCGACCGCCGCTTCGTCACCCCGGAGGAAATGCAGACCGTCCACGCCATCGAAGCCTGGATCCGCAAATGGTTCCCGTCCGACACGCCCCGCGCCGCCAGGCCGCGCGCCGTCGCCGGCTACGGCGGCATGCCGGTCTTCCGCGGATTCGAGGACGCCCGCTACCAGAAATACGACGCGCTGATACTCCAGACGGTCGCCGCGTTCAACGCCGACAAGGCCGCATGGTGCGGCGGCTCTCCGGCCCAGGCCGCAATGATCCCCGACCTTTCGCCCGCTCTCGTGAAATCCCACATGATCGAGGAATCCGGCGGCGACGGCCCCGCGTCCCTCGCCGCCTGGGCCGTCGACCCCCTCCAGGTGAATGTTCCCGGCGACTGGGGCGCGGAAAAGCGGCTCGTCGGCCTGCGCAAGCCTCTCCGCCGCAACGAGGGTTCGCCCGAGAACAACATCCGCGCCGCCATAATGTATCTCTCACGCAAGGGCTTCGGATCCTCCGGCAAGCCCGCCGCCGCACGCCCGTCCGCGACTTTCGACGGATGGCTCGCCGCCTTGCGCCGCTACAACGGCCGCCGCGACAGAACGCACACCGACCGCTACTACAGCGACGAATATGCCGACAAGATCGTGCGCCGCGCCGCCCAGCCCGACCTTTTCGTGCCTATCGAAATCAAGCTGAAGGCGAAAGCCGCCCCGGCGCCTGCGCCCCACGGCGCGAAACCCGCAGGCACGGACAAACCTTCACGCCCCGCGAAACCGGCCGGCCACGCGAAACCCGCACACGCCGCAAATCCCGCGCCTGCAGGCGCGCGGCCGGAAGCCAAGCCCTCCGGCGCAACCCTGAAGCCTACACCGGCGAACCCGGCGCAGAAGCCTCACGCCACCGCAAAGCCATCTCCCCGGAAGCCCGCCGCCACAAACCCGGCGCAGAAGCCTCCAGCCGCCGCAAAGCCCGCAACCAGAAAGCCTGCCGCCGCAAACCAGGCGCAGAAGCCTCCCTCCAACGCAAAGCCATCTTCCCGGAAGCCAGCCCCGGCCAAGCCTGCGCAAAAGCCATCGCCGAACCCACAATCCGCAAAGCCTGCGCAAAAGCAGGCCTCGCCTCAAGCCGCCGCGCATCAGGGCTGACACGCTCTCCCGTCCCTCCAGTCCCTCCCGCCCCTCCGGTCATTGTCCCCCAGCCCTCAGTGCAACGAAGAAGGGCCGCGCTTCCGCGCGGCCCTTCTTCGTTGCATCTCTTTTTCTTCTATTTCATTCACTGCACCGCCAAGCGTATGCGGTAGAAACCGCGCTCGCCGGACGCGAGCGTCCGGCTGAACGACACCGTGCCGCCTTTGGACAGCGCCTGCTCCGCCACCTTCTCGTTCCACGCCTTGCCGTCGCTCGAAGTGTCGAGATACGCAGTCACGGCCGCGCCGGAACCGGCCTGCACGTCGATGTTCGCGCCAATTGCAAACTCGCCCTCTTCCGTGTTCACCTGCCCGGGAACGCACAGCACCACGGACGACGCATTCGCCGGATCGAGGCCTAAAAGCCAGCTCTGCCAGCGCGGCAGGCCGTTCGCGCCCGTCCCGCCGAGCCATGTCTCCACGGCGTTCGCCGTGCCGGAACCGTACTCGCCGACATCTACCGTCTTGCACTTCTCGGCGACCCACTCGCGCGGAACCGACACATCCTTGTTCCCGGCAATGTGGATTATGAAGCCGCGCGAGGGCGTAAGTTTCAGACCGTCGTCATCAAGGCTCAGTTCGTAGCCGCGGGCCGCAGTGGCGTTGTCAAGCCGGAATGCGACGTCTGGCTTGACCGTCCATTTGGTAAGGTACGTTTCATTGGTCGCGAGCGTCCTGACGTCGGCCGCCGGAATGCCGGAAAGGTCGATCGTCACCGTCGCTCCCGCCGCGAACGACATCGTTTTCTTGTTGGCGTACGAGGACTCGAGCGGGAAGCGCGATGTCGCCGCGTCACCCGTCTTCCACTCCGAAAGGTCCACGGTGGAGCCGTCCTGCATCGTGGGGCCGTAGAAACCTGCGCCGACGGGCTTGAACGTACCGTAGACGTTCAAAGCGCCCGTGCCGGCATTGGAGGAGCCCGTATACCGCGCAACGTAGTTGCTCGCATTGAGCGTACCCGCCATGTTCAGCTTGCCGCTTATGTCGAACGTGGTGTTCGTGGCATAGACGGTGCCGTTGAATCTGGCGGTGCCGGTATCGTTCGAAATCGTGCCGCCGTATATCCTGACACCGTTGCCGAATATCATTTCACCCGTACCGCTCAGGTATAGGTTATGGCCGTTGAGCGTCGCCGCAGTGTTCTGCCACAAAGTAAATCTGCCGCCGGTCGAGGCAGTTGCCATGGTCGAATCTGAAAGAAGCTCCAGATTCCCGAAAATAACGCCGTTGGCGGTGTCCGCCCACCATGTGTACATTCGCCCGCCGTCCAACACTATCTTGTACACGCTAAGCCAGGTTTCTTGATTGTAAGGATACAGCGTTCCGCCGCTTTTCACGACGATTTCGCTGCCGCCCTCGCCGAACAGGTGTTTATTCACCTGATTTTGCGTGACCGCGAGGTGTCCTTCACGGATTTCGGTTCCGCCAGTGTATGTGGGAACGGTAGCATAGTTCAACACCAGTTGTCCGGCGCCTTCCTTCACGAACCTTAGACTGCCCGTGAGCGTAATTCCCGTAATGTTCATGACCAAGTTTTCAGGGACATCGAGTTCAAAGACGCCGCCTTCGGCGGATGAAGTCACCGTGAACGCTTTTGCACCGTCGTCCGTGAGACTCGCAGGCATCTTGAGCGTACCTCCGTTTACGTCGAAAACCGTACCGGCATTGAACAGGAATCTGATTCCATCGACAAGATCCACCGTCGTCCCGGACGCGTTTGTGAAATGGTTCGTGGTGAGTACGTATGCAGAAGGCGTGACATTGTTCGTGAGCAGTCCGGCGTACTCCGCCGCCGTGGAGAACCGCACCTGGATGTTTCCATTCACGCCGCCGGCCCATTCCATTTCGATGTCCTTTCTGTAGAACCTCCAGCGATTTTCTTCGACATCCCATGTCGCATAGTCAGGGATGGCGGTCGATTTCACGTAAACACCGTCCGCCCGCAGTTCCAGCCCGAGTTCGCGCTGTTCGGCGGTGTCGGTGCCGTCTACGAACTCCATTTCAAACGTGGCGGTCAACGCTCCGAAATCCGCGTCCCAGGCTATGAGCTTGTCGCCGACTGCTACTTCGCGCGCGCCAAGATACAGCGTAACCGCAGCGCCGTCGGCAAAGCCGATTTTGTTCTTTCCGGACGTAAACGCAGACGTCGCCGGCTGCGCGTCCGACCTGCCCGACAGGTCGATCGTGGATCCGTTCTGCATCGTGCAGCCGTAGAACTTGCCACTCTCGTCCTTGAACGTGCCGTACACGTTCAACGCGCCCGTGCCGGCGTTGGAAGTGCCGGTGTAGCGCGCAACGTAGTTGCTCGCGTTCAACGTATTGCCGCCCAGGTTCAAGGCCCCGCCGACGAGAAATGTAGTATTCATGGCGTTTACGGCTCCGGCCAGCGACATCGTCCCGGCCTGGAGATCCACGACGCCTTCGGTGAACGTGACACCTGACGACCCGCTTGCACTGAAGCACTTATCGCCTGCGCCAACGAGCGCAAGCGTATGTCCATTGAGGTTCACGGTATGGCCAGTCCAGACATGCAGCAAGCCTCCTGAATACACATCCAGCGAGGAATCCGCAAGGAGACGCATGCTTCCGATCACCAAACCGGAGGTGCCTTTCCACCACGTGTAGATGCTGCCGCCGTCCAACACTATTGGATACATAGTCAGCCAGTTGTCGTGGTTGTATGGATACAGCGTCGCGCCGCTCCGGACGATGATTTCGGAGCCAGACTTGCCGAATTGGGCTTTTTTCGTGGCGTCGAGCGTACTTCCTATCCTTCCTTCGCGGATTTCTGTTCCGCCCGTATAAGTTGGATTGACGGCATAGTTCAGCACCAGCTCCGGAGCGCCTTCCTTCACGAACCTGACGTTGCCTGTCATGTTGAGGGCGCTGATCGTCGTCTTCGAAGCGATTTCCAGATGGTATTCGCCGGGGTCGCCGGACGAGCTGTCCGTCACGTTTGCGGCCGTCGCCCAGTCGTAGACGTAAAGCTTGTGTCCCTGAAGATCTATCGTGGGCTTGGCGGAATACGGAATCGCTGTGCCGAACCCGCGCCAGTCGCAGTCCGCCGTAAGCGTGAGCGAAGTTCCCAGCTCAAGCGACCTGTACTGGAGCCGAGAAACCTGATTTGCAGGAAGGTTGAACGACGTCTCGCCCGAAATCGTTATCGCCGTATCCTGCGTGGGAATCAAGCCGCCGAGGACTATGCCGTTCACGTTCCGGCATTCCCAGTTCAGCGGATCGAGGATGTCCGCCCTGTCGCCAAGACCGGTCCAGGTCGCCGTGACTGGAACCGCCGAGTCTCCAAGGAACACAAGCTGCGTCCCGTCGGCGGAAAGTTCGAGCGTACCTCCGGCGATTGTCGCCACATCCCCGACCGCCGTTCCTGCGGGAAGTGTTATGCCTTCTGCGGCGGTGAAGACGACATCGCGGTTTGCAAGCACAGTTGTGCCGGGATCTACCGCGATCGCCGCTTTCCTGTCGAGCGCAAGCGAGCCCGTGATGGAAACGCCGGCGGGAACTGTGAGCGTGACGTTCTCGCGGACCTTGATATCGCCGAGTGACGACATGGTCTTCAGCGCGTCGGACGCATACGCGAACCTGATAGAGGCCTTGCCGTCGCCGCGACCGCAGTCGAACGTTAGCGAATCGACCTGCGGTGCCACGTCGAACGTGAGTGTCGGATTGTCGCCGACAACCGTGAAAACAGGATTCCCGAACTTGCCGTAGCCCATCAGCATAGACCAGTTGAGACTGATGTTTAAAGGCCGGAACGGGAATGCATAGATGCTCCAGGCGCAATACCCGCCGTAATTGTCGGCCGTGCCGGCCGCTTGCTGATTTGCGGACGATACGAACGCCCCCGTATCCGTAAAATAGTGGTTTGGCCAGGCGAGAGAATGCTGCATGCGGAGCGTGTTGCCCGCAACGTCATTCCCGCTGTTCGTGAAATCACACAGGACGTGCTTGTCCTCGCTCTCCGTGCAAAGGTCCACCTTCAAGTCCGTCGCATTCCCGTTGCCGTCGGACGTCACGACATGCTCCCACGAGGAAAACACCTTGCCTTTCGTCCCCCAGGTACCGGACCCCTTCGCGACAATGTACATGTCGCGGATTGCATTGAGCGAGCAGCCGCTGAAAACGGTCCTGCTCGTCGCCGGGAGGAATGCGCCGCCGGAAGCATCATGATAGACAGGCAGGTCCTCCCACACTTCCACGGACGCCACGTACGTCAATTCCGAGGATGACCCTGCACAGAGAAGAATGCTGTCGTCGAGGAAAAACGCGTTGCGGAAGTCGTTCACGCTCATCTGTCCCACGGATCTGACTCCGTTCAAGGTTGTCGAGCACGCACCGGGAGCGAAATACGCCGCGAGCGAATTCCACGTGTCGGCCGTGACGACGCGACCTCCGTTGTTAGCGGGCGAAAGAGCATTCTCCTTCGACTCGTTCCCGAAATACGTCTCGGCGCCCCAGATGAGATTTCCGGTCGAAACGGACCATATCCATGTACTGGCATTGTCGGGATCGCCGCCAACGAGAGCGCGCAGTTTGCCAGCCGATGCGGCAGGCGAACAGAACCTGATCCTGACCATCCAGTTTTTGTCGCGGACGATGCCGGACGGAAGCGGCAGCTTCAAGTGGGCGTTCTTGGGGATTGCAAGCGCGTAGTCGCCGGCGGAAAGACCTGTCTCGGACGGTGCGAGAACCGTGATGTCGCCGAGCGTCCCGTCGGTCACCGCCGTCGAGGTTGTCGTTCCCGTGCAGGGAACGGCGGCGAGGCTGCCGACAGTCGGCGCGAGAATCGCCGCGCTCGTCGGGTTTTCCGGGTCGTAGTTGTCGAAGTCCCATTTCGCCACAAGCCCCGCATCGGCGGACAGCAAGGACGATACCGTTAATGCCGCAACCGCGGCGAGCGGCGCGAACAGGCGTTTCGATGCAAACGATGCCATGGAGTGCTCCTTTTCTTTTTTCGCAAGTATACTTCTAAAGCGATTCGCCTATGAGTATACCGCCCCCCCCCCCCGTTAGGCAAGGCTAATTTGCATCTTTTTTTCATCTTAAAGCGCGCCCCCGTCCTTGTCCCCCATATCCCTCGCCTCTTGTCCCCCCAGTCCCCTCCGTCCTTCCCCGCTAAAACATTGGGACTTCAAAGAATTTTTTGGATGGAGTTGCGCTACGCGCGACCACGAACCCGGCGGCATGGCGAATCGCCTGTCGGCGATTGGCGTCGTCGATTCCACGGCCGGCTTCGAGGCGTTG
>CADCBS010000111.1 GCA_902799715.1 uncultured bacterium
AATCGACGACGCCAATCGCCGACAGGCGATTCGCCATGCCGCCGGGTTCGTGGTCGCGCGTAGCGCAACTCCATCCACAAAATTCTTTGAAGTCCCGAATTAGCCGTGTAGAAATGTAGAATGTGCAGGATTGAGATTACGGGGGCGCAGGGCGGCTTTCAGCCTGCGGCCTGCGCCGCGGCGCGCCATGGATACGGGGCGCAGATTCTCCTTATCCGACGCCCTCCAGCGTTATCGGGGTCGTCGTGCAGGTGCCGTCCACGCCGACCGTGCACGTCCAGGAGAACCTGACCGGCAGGCCGTCCGGGCTGGAATACCGGATCGAGACCGCGCCTGTCTTGCCGTCCTTAGAGAGGGAATAGTCGAGCACGGCGTGCTCGTCGTTGTGGACGCCGAAGTTCGCGAGCGCCCCCTTGATGGGGCCGGCCGCGGCCTGGCTCAGGTTGGAACCCACGATCTGCGCCTGCAGCCCGTGGCCTTCGCCGCAGAGCCGGCGGACCAGCTCCTCGACCTTCTCCGCGTCCGCGGCGGTGCTGCAGGAGAACGCCTGCCCGCCGGGGAACGTGAAGCGGAACACCTGCCTGTCCTGCTTCAGGTAGTTTTCCTCGGTGCCGGGCTTGGAGTAGTTGGTACCGCGGGTGAGGTCGAGCTTCATCTGCTGGAGGCCCTTGGATGGGAATTCATGCAGCTGCATCGAGTAGCCCGCATGCCAGCCGACGGGCGGCAGGGAGTTTCCAGTGCGGTAGGACTCGATCGCCTCCTCCACGGTGCAGCCGGACATGACCATCGTCTCCATGATCGACGTCGATGCGGCCCCCATCCTCGGGCCGTCGGCGAGGCCGGCCTTTTCGAGCGACTCCCGTATCTTCGCGCGAAGGTGGTCGTCGTACCACCAGTTGAGCGTCGCGAGGCAGTAGAGGTCGGCGTCCTTCGCCGCGCGCGCGGAGGCGAGTTCGGCGTCCCGCATGGCCTCGTACTGCCTGATCGCCTGCGGATCCCCGCCTCTGCCTTTCAGCCTGGCGATAACCCTGTCGAGCTGCGCCGCCCGCTCTGCCGTCCGCGCCTGGAGCATGGCCCTGGCGTCGATGTCCGGGAAGCATACCCTGAATACGTCCTTCGCGGCGAGCCGGCCCTTCCTGGCGAGGATGGCCTCGAGCCTGTCGATGTGCCTGAGCACGCGCGCCGCGAACACGCCATTGCCCAGGACGATCCTGCCCTTCCTGTTGTTCTCGAGAAGCGCGGCCGTGCCGGCGTCCGCGATAAGCGGCGCCAGCGCGTCGTTCGCGGCGAAAAGGACGCGGCGCTTCGCCGGCGGCATGTTGAAGACCGTGCCGAAGATGGAGTTCTGGCCGTTGCGGCCGAAGAAACGCATCGCCGCGTTGCCCGCGAAGCCGAATGCGTCCTCGCCGCGCTTCGACAGGTCGAACTTCGGGTTGGACGCGATATCCTGGAATATCATCGCCTCGAGGCCCGGCTGGCCCCCGGCGTTGCAGAACACCTTGAAGGCCGCGTTCAGCTGGGTGGCCGTCGTCGCGTCCGCGAAATGCCTGCCCTTGTTGTTGTCGACGGCGAAGCGGTTCAAGTCCCCGTACCATTCCTTGAAGGAGTCGTGCAGCTCCATGCCGGCCTGGAAGTTCCCGATGCTTTCGAGGAAGCGCCCGCCGTAGAACGCGAGGCGGTTGGCCTTGGTGCCTTGCGTGGCCACCTCGCGCATCGCCGCCATCTCGTCGACGCCGGCGGTCTGGGCGTAGAAGTGCGTCGCGCGGGCCAGCTTCGGGATCTCCGCCGCCGTGAACCCCAGCTTCAGGGCCTCGGTCCTGACGCCTCTGGTCCAGAACCGCCCCAGCGCCGTCTGCCGCGCGCTCCCCTCCTTGTCGATCGCCGCCTTGACGGCAAGGATGCGGCGCGCCGTGAGCGGCTTGCCGCAGAAGTAGTCGTCGAGCCTCATCGCCTTCTGGACGGACTTGGGAACCTTCTTCATGCTGCCGCCGAACATGTCGATCACGGCATTCCGGAAGAGGATGCGGGCGCAGTCGTGGTCCCATTCGTCGCCGTTCGTGCGTGACAGCCAGCCGACGCTCCTGTCGCTCGCGACGCAGAGATTGATCCGCGCGTTTTCCTTCGAGGCCTTGACGGCCGCGCCCTTCAAGCCCAGTCCGGCCCGGTTCTCCGCGAACTGCACGAAGCCCCTGAACGCGTTGTTGTAGCCGTTTATGTCCAGTGCCATGTCATCCTCCTTGGCCATTCCGGCCTGATTGCGGGTTTCGCGTGCCGCCTGGCGGGAACGTCAGACACGCATGAAATCGCCGTTCCCCGCATCCGGCGGCGTGGCCGCATCCGGCGCGCCGCCGCCCTCCGCGGACGCGCGCGAAAGCGCATCCGCGACGCGCTTCGACGCCGCGGCCAGCGCCAGCACGCGCACGCCGAAATCCTCTGCGGAAAGCCCGGCGAGGGGAAGGACGGCGGAAAGCGCGAACATACCCTCCCGCAGGCCGAGGAAGTGGCCGTCCGTGCCGGTGCCGTCCGCGGCGAGCTCCAGCGCCCGCCGGAGCATGGCCACGTCGGGATGCGCGTCCTCGAGCGGCAGGGAGAAGATCACGCAGTCGTCGCGGTCGGCGCGGTATTGCGCGCTCACGAAGACGCCGTCCGCCTCCACGTCGAAGCTGTCCGCGCCGGGTGCGGCCGGCGCAATGCCCGCCTTTTCGGCGAAATCGGCCACAAGTGTCGAGAACGAGTCCATGGCTGTCGCTTCACTCCATGCTCTGGCGGTGCCATTCGGAGTTTTCCATGGCCTTGTAGACCTTCGTGGCCGTGTCGGCGAAGACGAACCCGGACAGCGGGGTCTCCGATGGCTCGAGATTGGTCTTGAGCAGGGCGTCCTTGCGCTCCTGGAGAATATTCTCCTGGAACAGGACGATCATCCGCTGGGTGAAATCCGCGAGCCGGGCGGGGCCGTTCTTCGTGACGATCGCCGCGAGCACGGCGCGGAAGTGGAGTTCGTCGAACTTGATGTGCGGGGTGTTCAGCCTAGGGCGGTCCGCCCCGTTGTCCTTGGTGAGCGGGTAGCCCAGGCGGCTGCCCTGGACCGCCTGCATGACCTCGAGGGTGTTGATCGCCTCGACGACCTTCCGCATGGCCGATTCCATCCTGCCCCTGAGGTCGGACGGGACCTTGCGGTCGTCGTACGCCTTTTCCTCCAGGTGCTGCACGGCGTAGAGGGCGAACTTCCGGAAGCAGGCGACGTTCTCCGGCGCCGCCAGTATGCGATTGTTCTTGACCCAGTCGGCGACGCAGGCGTCGGCGGCCTCTATGGCGATGCCGTGCGCCTCGCGGCGCGCGTCGATCGCCGCGATGGCGTCGGCGTGCGCCGTCTTGAACCGGCCGGCGATTTCGCGCAGGGTCGCGCCGGAAAGGGACTTGGTCGTGTCGAGCCGGCCGATCTCGGCGGCGAGCGCGGCGTCCTGCTTGATCCCGGCGTTGGCGAGAAGCGACGCCTTCACGGCGTCGGCGAGGCGCTGCGCCTTCGCGCGGCCGTCGCCGACGCCCGTCGCGCACTTGAACCACTGCCATAAGTTCGCCTTCTTGATGGTTCCGGTAGTGTTCGATAGATAGTAGCGGCTGTTGGCGTCAAGCCGCGAGAGTGATGCTGCAGTGATGTCCATGGTTCTGTCCTCCTGTGCCTCGTCTACACGCCCCAAGGCGCTATGTTACATGTTTTCATGCCGTATTTCAAGAAAATCCGGACCGTAATCGTGGCTTTGGCGCCGCCGTCGCCGAGTTTCAGCTCGTATGTCGAATCCGCGTTGTCCTGAAGACTCCTGTTCTGGAAGAAATCGTCCTTCCCGTCCACTGTCAGGAAGAGGTCGTGCACCTCCGTCGAGGCCACCTTGAGGCTCTTGAATCCGGGGGCGGGCGGCAGGACGTCCCGGACGGAAATGGAGGTCGAGACGGTGCCCGTCATCTGGGACAGGAACGAGGAGAGCGCCTTGCGGTGCAACGGGTTGACGATTGTCGTCTTGAACCGCGGCGCGTCTGGTCGTTCTTGGTCTTTTCGTCGCCGCCGCGCCAGAACTTGTGGACGCCGTCGCGCCTGGGGTCGGCCGCGGAAATGGCGCGCGCGGTGCCGCCCTCCGCTAGCCGCGCGACGCTCTTCCCGCCGCGTTCGGCGAGGTTTGCCCTTGCGAACGACACGAATGCGTCGTATTGCGCAGTATTGATGCCTTCCAGTGCCATGGATCAGCCTACTTTTCCGCCCTGTCTAAACGCCGCCCAACGGAAGGTTACAACTTCGTTTTTCCATTATCATATCACATTTATCGTCGAAATCTTACATCTTGCGCAAATAGCATAATTCTTTGCGCATTCCTAAAAGGGCTGCGGCTCGCCGTCTACAGAGTTGAACGCGATGGGGCGTTTCCTGTCACGCGCAATCTGGCGTCAAAGCGTCTGGAGATTTGAATTGCCGCCCATTCCGGAACCGGCGCGCAGGGGTTGGACACCTTCACCTGTCCGGCAGTGGCGTCCCGCGTTCCGGGGCATGTGGCAGGCGTTCGCCTCTCCCTTCGTTTCATCCTCGTCGGCATCCGTCTCGAGCGCAACAGACGGCTCGACAACCACCTGAGCCGCCGCATAGGCTACTCCTCGCGTCGCCATGCGGAATTCCTTCTCCTTGATTGGCTCGACCGCTTTCTTCCCGGTGTCAACCGTGTTGACAATGGACTGGACGTTTGGCCACGAGATTGCGTATCGAGGCATATCCTGCAGATGAAACGACCAGATGGTCGACAAGCGGAATGCCTAAGTCTTTGGACATCGCCATAAGCTGCCGCGTGGTTTCAATGTCGCCTTCTGAAGGCGTATGGTCCCCGCTTGGATGGTTGTGGGCTACCATTATGCAGTGGGCGTCCCATTTGATTGCCTCCCGGAAAACATCTCTCGGCATCACGTATGACGTATTAGCCTGCCCACGCGCGATTCTGATAGGCTCGCAGACAGGGACACGCTTCGCCGTCAACGGCAATACCCAGAAATTCTCGAGCACATCGCCTTCTTGCGCAATGAACTTGAACACTTCGTATGCGTCTTCTGCGGTTGTGACACGCATCTTCTTGAGGTCGTCAGGCTTAACGCGAAGACGGCGATACCCGAGTTCAAACGCCGCGGCCAGTTCCAGCGCCTTGACCTTTCCAATGCCCTTGATAGGCGCTTCTGGGTTCTTTTTGTTGTAGTCAGATATTTTTGCGACCAATGTGCGCCAATCTGCGGTCACAAGGTCTTGAATGCAGCCAAACGCCCGGATGAGCCGTCTTGCGAGTTCCAAGACGTCACAGCCAGGCGCACCGGTCTTGAGCAGTATCGCAAGAACAGCCTCGTCTTTGAGATCATGTGGACTTACAGCCCTTTCCATCTGCTCGCGCGGCAGGAGTTCGCTTGAAACTCCGTTCTTCTTGAAATTGCTTTCCCGTTTCTTGGCCATATTATACCTCCTCCATCGGCATGGCGATAAAATCATTCAGTTCTTTCCGCAAGATCCTCCAGCGCGGCAATCGCCTGTCCATAAGCTCTACAAACGCTCTGGAGTGGTTCGACACCTCAAAATGCGTCAGCTCATGTACGACCACATACTCAATGCATCTTGCGGGCACTCTTCCAAGCGCGGCGTTGAAAACGATCTTGCCGCGTTTCTGAATACAACTCGCCCACCGAGTCTTCATCTTTCTTATTTCGATTTCTGGAAGAGCAAACTTCAACTTCCTGCACCATCCTTTCATCTTGCCCGCAAGGCACTCATTCAGCATCGACTTCTGCCACGACTCTACGATCCTCTCCTTGTGATCTCGCGATACCCCTTCCCGCACGTACAACGACAGCTTGTTGCCGCCCCACGTCACCTTTTCCGTCGCATAACGATCTTCCACAACAACCAATAGTTTATACCTGCGACCAAGGCAATAAATGCTCTCTCCGCTCACATACTCCCGGCGCGTCTGGCGCGGCTGGGAAAGAACAGTCTTCCGCTGGTCGCGTATCCAGGCAATCTTGGATGCAAGAAAACTTCTCAAATCACGGTCGGAAAGATCCTCTGGCGCAGAGACATGCACCCTGGCATCCGGCGGGTAGACGGCAAGATGCGTGTGCTTTATCTTCTTTCGATCGACTTCAATCTGTATTCCGGCAATAGTCATGACACTACATCCAAGGTTCATCGCTCATGTATGAGTCTGCGTCGAACTCACTTTGGTGTTCCACTATCTGGTAGACGGCAAGCGGGTTGAAATCAGTTCCCTGCAAGGCGTCCTCAATGGCCATTTCGACTTTCCTGCGGCGTATGGCGTTTCTTCGAAAGCCAGGCTTGGCGCTTGCTCCGACAGCCTCGAAGACTTTGAGCGCGAGGTCCGCATCGCCGCCCAGGTTGTCGCACAGGCTGCGCTTGGCCTCGGTGTCCAAGCGCGGATCTTCAACTGCCGTGTCGCCTTTCAGTTCCTTGCCCATCTTTGCGATTCCCGCAAGTAGCTTTCTGTATTCAATCTTCTCCTTGCGGTAGTCTTCGAGAAGCCTGTTAATGCGCTCAGAGAACTTGCGGTACTCGGCAGGGTTGGTTTCTTTCTTTCTGAAGATGTAGCG
>CADCBS010000112.1 GCA_902799715.1 uncultured bacterium
GGCCGCGCCGCCGGCAAGGCCGCGCTCCGCGCGGCCGCCGTGGCGGAGCGCGAGCGCAAGCGCCGCCAGTTCGATTTCGGCGCTGCCGACCCCCTCGTGTCCGACGCCGAAACGCTGGCGCACACGCCCGGCGTGAGCATGGAGATCGCCAAGACGCTCGACGTGGCGGAGGCCCCGTTCATTTCCGACTGCGCGTTCGGCACGTCGCAGCTTTCCTACTCGGAGCCGTCACTGCGCGGGCTGACCATACTTCCGCTCTCCGCCGGCTGCGAGATGATGGGCGAACTCGCGCGGCAGCTCGTGCCGGCGCGCGTGCTCGTGCGCGTGGAGGATCTCGCGGCGCACAGGGCCGTCATATTCAGCAAAGGCCGCGTGAAGCTGTTCCTGCGCGCCGAGCGCGCACCGTCGCGCGAAACGGGCTTCGCCGCCGTGAAGGTGCAGCTGCGCGACGATTCCGCCGGGTCGTCGTACACGTGGCCGGTGATGGAGGCCGTGTTCCTTTTCGCCGAGAAGTTCCCGCGCCCGGTGCCGACGCTGCCGCCCCCGCTGCCGCGTCCGCGCTCCGTGCACTGGACCGACCGCGAGATATACCCGTCGCGCCTGCGCTACAACGGATCCCTGCGCGCGATACGCCGAGCCGACTCGTGGTCCGAGACCGGCCTCGACTACGAGGTCGAGACCCCGGCGGCGGCGGGCGCGGTTTCGCACACGCGCTTTCCGCTGTGGGTGGCCGCCCCGCTGCTGATGGAGGCCGTGGTCTCCGGGTTCGACCTGTGGCGTTCGCACGCGCGGTTCGCAGGGGCCTTCGCCGCGCCGTTCCGCATCCGCAGGATTTCGTTCGCCGGCCCGCCCCCCGCCGAAGGCTCGCGCGCCAGATGCTACCTGCGCCTGGCTTCGGTCACGCCGCGCTCGCACATCGCCGACATCACGGTGTCCGACGGCAACGGGAACCTCGTGGCGGCGATCGAGGGCCTCGAAGAGCTTGTCGAGCGCGTGCCGGAGGAATACCCCAGCCTGATACTCTCCCCGGCGTCGACGTTTCTCACGCGGCCGATCCCCGATGGCGCGTTCCCAGGCGCGAACGCGTTCCCGTCCGGCACGGCGATGGTCGTGAAGGTCCCCTACGCGATATTCGAGCGCCACGGCGAGATATGGCTGCGCATGGTCTCCAGCGCCGTCCTGTGCCCCGCCGAGCGCATGGAGTTCGCGCAGCTCACGGGCACGGTGTCGCGTCGCGCGGAATGGCTTTTCGGCCGCATAGCCGCGAAGGACGCCGTGCGCCGCTTCATGGAGGCGCACTGGCAGGCGCGCTGGGCGTGCGCGGACATACAGATATGGCCCGACGACTCCGGCAAGCCGCACGCGCTCGGCGCGTGGGCCGACCAGCTGCAGTCCCCGCCCGACATAACGATTGCGCACACTTCGCGCCTTGTCGTGGCCGCCGCGGCGGCCAACGCCAGGATCGGACTGGACGTCGAGGCGCGCGGGCGCGACCTGTCCGACGAATTCACGCGCGGCGTGTTCACGCCCGGCGAGCTCGAGCGCGCCGCCGCGGCCTCCGCCGCTCCCGACATGATGCTGCGCTTCTGGTGCGCCAAGGAGGCGGTGTCGAAGTCGCTCGGCACCGGCATACGGTTCTCCCCGCGCGAGATGGAGATCGTATCGGCCGATCCCGCCACCGGGGCGCTCGCCGTGCGGCTCGGCGGCGGCTGGCTCGCGGCGTTCAAGAATTTCGCCGGCCGCGACATACGCGTTTCGACAACGCTGATAGAGGAACACGTCCTCGCGTCGTGCTTCCTGCCGTCGTCGCTTTTCGAAAGCTGAAAGGATCCAAATGGCAGAACCTTTGCCGGACATAGTGTTCAGGAACGTCCGCGTGCTCGATCCGTCGCGCGGCGAGGACGCGGTGCGCGACCTCGCGGTGGCGGGCGGGCGCTTCGCGCCCGCTTCCGTGGCAATCGCCGCGGGCGCGCCCGCGGTAGACGCCTCCGGCCTCGCCGCCGCGCCCGGCCTGCGCGACGTCCACGTGCACTTCCGCGACCCCGGCGTCCCCGCCGCCGAGACGACGGCGACCGGCGCGGCCGCCGCCGCGGCGGGCGGCTTCACCTGCGTCACCGTGATGCCCAACACCTCCCCCGCCGGCGACTCCCCAGAATGGGTCCGCTCGCAGGCCGCCGCGCAGGTCCCGGTGCGCATAGCGCCTTCCGCGTGCATCACGGCCGGCCGCGCGGGCCGCGCCCCGGCCGCGCTCGAGGAGCTCGCCGCGGCCGGTGCCGTAGCCTTCACCGACGACGGCTCGTATGTCGCCGACGCCGCCGTGATGCGCGAGGCGATGCTCCGCGCCGCCGCGCTCGGCAGGCCCGTCATGCAGCACGCGGTGGACCCCGTCCTGCTCGCGGGCGGCGTGATCCGCGACTGCCCGGCGGCGCGCAGGTTCTCCCTGCCGGCCATGCCGCCGGAGGCCGAGACGGAGGCCGTGCGGCGCGACATCGCCCTGTGCCGCGAAACGGGTTGCGCCCTGCACGTGCAGCACGTGTCATGCGCCGGCACGGTGGAGCTGCTGCGCGCCGCGCAGGCGGAGGGCCTGCCAGTCACCGGCGAGGCTACGCCACACCATCTTTTCTTTTGCGCCGGAGACATCCCCGCCGACGACGCCGCATGGAAGATGGCGCCGCCGCTCGGCTCCGCCGCCGACCGCGAGGCGCTCCGCGCCGCCGTCGCCGAAGGCGTTCTTTCCATGTTCGCCACCGACCACGCGCCCCACCCGGCCGCGTCCAAGCTCGGCGGCTTCGCAAAGGGCGCAAACGGCATAGTAGGCCTTGAAACCGCGCTCGCCGCCACCTGGACCGCCATGGTGCTTTCCTGCGGCATGGCGCCGTTGGACTGGGCCGCGCGATGGACGTCCGCGCCCGCGCGCCTGATCGGCGATCCGCCGCCTTCGCTCGCCGACGGCGCCCCGGCGGATTTCACGGTGTTCGACCCTTCGGCGGAATGGACGGTCGATCCGGACCGCTTCATGTCCATGTCGCGCAACACGCCTTTCGCCGGAGTCGCGCTGCGCGCCCGGCCTTTGCTGACTGTATGCAACGGGAGGATTACTCATGGATCCGCATTTCTTCGATAAGGCCGAAGCCGCCCTGCCCGCGGTCTGCCGCGACGGCGCCGACATGGCGCTCGTCCTCGGTTCAGGCTGGGGCGGCGCGCTCGAGACGGACGATGTCCTGGCCCGCGTCCCCTACGGCGACATCCCCGGAATGGGGCAGGCTTCCGTGCCCGGCCACTCCGGCGAGTTCCTGCTGTACAGGCGCCACGGGCGCAGGGTGGCCGCTTTCTGCGGCCGCAGGCACTGGTACGAGGGCGTAGGCTGGGAGACGGTGGTGATGAACGTGGAGCTGGCGCGCCGCATCGGCGCGAAGACCGTGCTGCTCACCAACGCGTCCGGCGGACTGAATCCCGCGCTGAAGCCGGGCGAGTTCGTCATCCTGCGCGACCACATAAACACGGTCGGCGTGAATCCCCTCATCGGGCCGCTCGTCGAAGGATGGGGGCCGCGCTTCCCCGACATGGGCGAGGTCTACACCCCTCTCCTGCGGAACGTCCTGCACGACGCCGCCCGCAAGGAGGGCCTGCGCGTGATCGAGGGCGTGTACGCCTTCACTTCCGGGCCGGTGTTCGAGACGCCCGCGGAAATCAGGGCGTACGGCAGATGGGGCGCGGACATCGTGGGAATGTCCACCGTGCCGGAAGCAACGTTCGCCCACGCCTGCGGAATGTCCGTGGCCGGGCTTTCCGTGATTTCCAACATGGCGGCCGGCATCGGTCTCGAGCCGCTGAAGCACGAGGACGTGCTGAACGCGTCCAAGGCGGCGCGCCCGGCGATGGCGGCGCTTATAGACAGCTTCGTGCGCAACGCGCCGCTTTCCGCCTGAACGCCGCCATCCAGCCCGGACGCGCCGGGACGGCGCGTCAGCTTCCGGTCTTCCGGCTGCCGCGTCTCGGCTTTACGCCTTTGGCCGGTTTCCGGCGCCTGCTGCGGGGCGGGCCTTTGCGTTGCGGCGGCGTCATGTAATTCCTCGCAGAGTCGATAGAGCGGCACCCGGCCGGGGCGTCCGCTTCCGGGGCGGAAGGCTCCGCCGTCGCTTCGTCCCCGGCGGGCGTCTGCGCCTCGCCGGCGCCGCCGTCAATGCCGCCGCCGTCAATGTCGCCGCCGGACTGGCCGTCCTCCGTATCTTCCTCTTGCAGACCGGAATCTTCTTCTGCCTGGGCGGATGGCGTCTCGACTGCGGCCTCGTCCTCCCCCGCCCCGGAGCTGCGATCCATCAGCCGTTGCACCGCTACGCAGAGCGCGGCGGCCGAGGCGGCCAGCGCGGCGGCGGCGAGGACTGCTGTCAGGATGCGCCGTTTTCTGGCGGCGGCCGCCGCTTTTGCCGCGGTTTTCGCCTCTTTTTGCTCTTCGAGCGCATATCCAAGCCAGCGCGCCTTCACCATGTCCGCGCGATCCATCCTGCCGCAGTAGTCTTCCATGTCGAAAGGCAGCGTGCGGAACTCGACCGTCTGCGAAGAATCGTCGTATATGCAGTAGGAGCTTGCGCATTCGCCGTGGCGCGGATATCCGGTGCTGCCGGGATTGACTATGTACCGGCAGCCGTCCTGCAGCCTGAAACTGCGCGGCGGCTTCCTGACGGGCGTTCCTCCGGCGTCCAGCACGAACACGCCCGGATCGTGGGTGTGGCCCACGAACATCAGCCGTTCCCCGCGCACCGCGAAGGACGGCATGGCGTCGCGCGGCTCGATTATGTAGTTGAAGGCGCCGGGCGAAAGGAATTCTCCGTGCACGCAGGCGAAAGCGGTTTCCCCCGCCGCGTTTTTCTCGACATGCAGATACGGGCGGTCCGAAAGCCACGCGATGTCGTCCGCGCCCAGCATCGAAGAATGCTTTTTCGCGGCGAGCGCCGCGATGCGCTGGAAGTCGTGCGTGCCGCGGATCCTGGATACTGCCGCGTCGTGGTTCCCCATGAGGCACACGTCCGCGCTTTTCCGCACCAAGGCGACCGCCTCCGCGGGCTGGGGCCCGTACCCTACGGTGTCGCCAAGGCAGATGATGCGTTTCGCGCCGGCTTTTCCGGCATCCTTGAGGACGAGACGCAGACTTGCGGCGTCGGCATGGATGTCTGATATCACGGCCCAGCGCACATCGACCGCCTTTCGCTACAGATCCTTCCCCGGATCGATTTTCCCGTTGGCGCGCATAAGGTTCTTGCGTTCCTTCTCGAAATCCTTTTCGCGCTCCTCTACGCGCCGCATCAGTTCTTTGACCTTCTCCGAAGTCTTGTCTTCCTTCGCTGCGGCTTTCCTGTCGCGTTTCTCCTTGCCGGAGTCTTTCCTGTCCTGGTTCTCCTGCCGCTTTTGGTCCTTGTCCTGCCGGTCCTTGTCTTTGTCTTTGTCTTTGTCTTTGTCCTGGTCCTGCCGGTTTTGGTCTTGGTTGCGGTTCTGATTCTGGCTGTCTTGATTCTGATTCTGATTCTGATTCTGGTTCTGGTCCTGATCCTGGTTCTGATCTTGGTTCTGGTCCTGTCCCTGTCCGGACTGCTGCTGTTGCTGCGGCGGCGGGCGCGGCAGCAGCCTGGCGATCTCCTCGTACAGGCCGGCGGCCTTCTTCGCGTCTTCCTCCGAATATTCGTCTACCAGCTTCTCCTGCAAATCCACGAGTTCCTTCGAGAGCTTCTTTATCGCGGGGATGTTCGTCGGGTTGAAGTCGATCTGCATCTGCGGCTGCGATTGCGCCTGCGCCAGAAGGTTCGACGCCCACAGATCGAATGTGTCGTCGAACTTGCCGGCCATGGCGGCGGATTCGTTCTGCCAGTCGCGGTCGTGCACGGGTGGAAGCCCGTCGATCCTGTTCGTCTGGGCCTGCGCGCCCTCGCGTATGTGTTCAGGCGGCAGGAGAAGCCCGGACCACATCGTGTGCAGGGTGGTTTCGAGGCCGGCCAGGAGGCCTTCGGCTTCGGGCGCATAGTCGTCCAGGGCGTCCGCCGCAGTCGCGGCTTCCTTCTGCACCGAAAAGACGCGTTCGGCGAGAACGTCGTACAGGCGGACGAGGTTCGTGTACGCGGGCGGCGCGGCTTTCAAGTCGCGCGAGAGGAGCAACGATTCGTCGTAGATCTTCCCGCGCACGGCGCTTGCAGCCGCCGCCGAGCCGTCGAGCCGTTCGCGCGGATAGGGGGAAGCGGCGGCGGTTGCGTTGGTGGCCATGATTTGCCCGGCGGCGTCCATCATGCCGCGGACGCGCCCGGTGAATTCCAGCTTGGCGAACATCTCGCCCTCGCTCTGCGGTCCGTCCCGGACCGGGGCGGCCATGCCGGGCGCGCCCTGCATAGCCTTCGCGGCCTCTTCCTCTTTGCGCTTCTTCTCCGCGTCGGCCTTGGCGTAGAGGTTGGTGAGATACGCGTCGCGGCCCAGATCCCGGAGCGGCGCCGCCGCGCGGTCCCACGCCATGGCGGCTTCGCGCGCCTCGCGCGGATCGTCCGACGCCGCCGCCGCGCGGAAAGCCGCGGCCGCCGCGGACAGGCGC
>CADCBS010000113.1 GCA_902799715.1 uncultured bacterium
ATGACGGGCGTTTCGAAATTCACGAAGCTGTCTGTATTCTCAGCCCTCAACAACATAGTCGATATGTCGCAGCGCGATGAGTACGCCACGATGTTCGGCTATACGGAAGAGGAACTTTCGGCGAACTTCGAGGATCATCTCCGCGCCCACGCCGAAAAGATGGGGAAGAGCTACGAAGTCTACCGTGAAGAGATGAAGAAATGGTACAACGGCTTCAGGTTTGCGCCCGAGGTCGAGACGACCGTCTACAATCCGATTTCGGTCGCCTACACGCTATACAGAAAAGAGCGTTCGTTCAAGGCTACGTGGTCGTCCACGGGACGGCCGTCGATGCTGATGAACTACCTGAAGCGCGAGGATTTGCTGCGCATCGACTACGAGAAAATGAAAGGCGTCCCGGCGGCAGCCTTCGACGTTGCGGATTTGAGGCATCTTACGGCCGTGGCGCTTCTTTTCCAGTCGGGCTACTTGACGGTCAAGGGATTCGATGCGGACAGCGAAGATTACACATTGGGCGTCCCGGACGAGGAAGTGCGTCGCGACCTGGCAACGCTCATCGCCGGCGTTGCCGCCGGAGAGACGGATGTATGGGCTGCGAATCTCGGCAAGATGCTGCTGCACGCGAATTGGCCGAAAGTGTTTGCAGGCTTGAAATCCATCTATGCGCATCTTCCCTACGGCTCTATCGAGAACGAAGTCCACGAGTTTTCCTACGAGCGCGTCCTCTATGCGCTTCTCGCTTCGCAGGGAGTGGAAGTCGTGGCGGAAGACCGCCAGTCGGCCGGTCGCGCCGACATCGTCGCGAAGCATAAAAAGGGAATCTACGTTTTCGAGCTGAAGGTGGACGAGCCGGTGGACAAGGCGTTCAGACAGATCCGCGAGAAGGGGTATGCCGATCCGTATGCCGCCGATACGCGCCCCGTGTGGCTGATAGGCCTTTCGTTCGATTCCAAGACGCGCCGCCTCGCCGGTTGCGAGGCGGAACCATTCAACAAAGCGGCGGAAACGTCGCAATATTGACAAGGGAGAAAACGATGATGACAAAAACCGGAAAAGTGTCACGGGGGGGGGGGTAACATCTTCGCCTGCCTCCAATGGATTTCGGAACGATAAAAACCAAAACCAAAAACAAGGAGGCGGGAAGATGAGAAAATCAAATGCATGGATAGCCGCGCTTGGAGCGGCGGTTGCGATTTGCGCAACCGGCGCACGGGCGGCGACGGACACCACGTGGAACGGCGGATCCGGCGGTACGGAAGCCGCGCCGATAAATTTCTACGACTCTACAAAGTGGTCGAGCGGGAAGCTTCCGTCGGATGCCTACAATCTCAAATTTTCCGTCGATGCACCGCTTGTCATCACGAACACGGCATCCGCTTCCACTTACGTCGCAGACCACATTTGCTTCAACAAGGGGCAATACACCGTTCTCGGTCCGGCCAAGTTCAACGGCTTTCATGAGGGCGCGAGCGAGTCCGGAACCGTGTCGATTACAAAGAAAGGCGATTGGACGACTCATTGGTATTTCTATCCGTGCAATACGTCGGGCTCAGAAGTCGTGGTGACGAACAAGACGGGCAATTGGATAATAGGCGGAAGTGCTTCTGATGTTGGAATGCGCGCGCCATACGTGGCGAGCAGCACTTTCAGATTTGTCATAGAGTCCGGCACCATCACTTTGAAGAAGACATCTTCCATAGGCTATAAAGGAACGGGCTATCTTGAACTGAACGGCGGAAAAATCCAATCGGATTCATATTTAAACATCGGCTCGGCCGGCACAGGGTATATGACAATCAACGGCGGCGAGTTCGTAGGGGCGAGCACGCTGAAACGCCTTGCCTACGATACCGGCAGCAAAGGCACTTTGACGATGAATGGCGGAAAGGCGACGTTCTCGGGGGGATATCTCGAAATCGGTCGAAAGGGGGCGGGCAATGTCATCATGAACGGCGGGACGCTCACCGTCAATTCCGAAAAATGGGTTTACATGGGGCGCGAAAGCGGTTCGTCGGGGAACATTGCCCTCAACGGCGGCACGTTCACGGCGAAGCACATACATAAAGGCGGCAACGGCGGAACGATCACATTCAACGGCGGAACGCTGAAAGCCAATGCCTCATACGGCGATGAAGGCGGCATAATCCAAAACGATACGGGGATTAAAGTCGTAGTCGCGGCGAACGGCGGCACGATAGACACTGGCGGGTACAATGTCACGTACGGCAAGAACACCACGACGAAAAGCGGCGTGGCGAACGACGGCGGTCTGAAGTTCCAGGGCGGCGGCTCTGTTACCGTAACCGGCAGCGCGAGCAATCCGCGCCTTACATACAACGGACGCACCACGGTCGCGGTCGGCACAACGCTGAAAGTCCCGACGGCCACGATCGGCGGAGGATTCGCCGCGACGATTCCGTCAGGGCTTGCCGAGGGCATCTACAAGATCGTGGAGATTACAGGCGATGCGGCATTTCCGGATGACGTGCTCGCAAATTCGGAACTGCCGTCTGATCCGAAAGCGAGATTCTTCTTGTCGAGCGACAAGAAAGCGATTTGCTGCGCTTACGTCGATTTGACAGACAAATCGGTCTGGACAGGCGCAAAAGATTCAAATCTCCTCGACGGCGACAACTGGCTCGGCGGCGTTCCGACCGCTGAAAACGGCCAGCCTGCTGTAATCGGCGTCGTCAGCGCGGCCACCCTCGCTTGCGACGATGCCTTTTCGCCCGTTTCAATCACGTTCCTCGCCGGCTCGGCCGCAGTGACCATTTCAGGCGAAGGTTCGATCGAGGGGATAGCCGCCGTAACGAATCTCTCGGCCGCGTCGCACACGATAAATGCGCCGGTCCGTTTCACAAGCGGCATAAACGTCAAGCAGAACGCCGTTGGATACGATACTATAGGCAATTCGCACGTGACGCTCGCTGGCGGCGCGTACGCGGCCGCAGGGAAGACAATCGACGCCGACTATTCCGTAGCCGTGTTCGGCAGGTACTATTTCGCGAACACTTCGGCGTGGACTGCGACCGAGGATGATACCAACGGCAAGCGCAAGGCGGTTGCAGCCGGTTCTTATCTCTACGTTCCGCTTGCCGGTAACATGAACAACCTCTATGTCGGCAAAGGTGCGACGATTGATATCGGCAAGGTCACGCATAGCGTCTCGAACAATCGTCTCTCGTGGCGCAACTACGGCGAGATGATCGTCACCAACCTGACGTTTACCGGATCGGGCGACAGATTCGTGACTTCGCACCAGACGGACGGCATCGGAACGTTCAAGTTTGAGGCGGTAACGTGCTCCATGTCTGGCAACTGGTTCTATCTTGGCGACGCGACAGAAGCAGGCAACCACGTATTCTACATCGGCGCGGGCGGAATGAAGTTTGCAAATGCTTCCGGGACGCCATGCTTCAGCATTGGACGCAATTATGCCGGCAACACCGAGACGGTCCGGCCCTGGTATTCCGACTTCACCATCGCGGACCGCGCCGGCGGCGACTACAGCCTTGTATTCTACCGCAACGTCACATTCTGCACTGATGACGAAAACGGTGTCGGCCGCACGATAACGATAGATGCGAAAACGCGCGGAAACGGCGATGCGGGAACGGTTAATCTCACCGTATCAGGCTCCGGCAAGGTTAAAGTGAACAGCGCCAGCAGTGTCAACATTCAGCCGGCGGTGACGGTGACGGATACGGCGACGCTCGCGATAAAGCCGGGCAAGGGACTTGGCGAAAGCGCGATGACCGTCAACTCCGGCGCGACGCTCGAGATTCCGCAGTCCGGCACGGTCACTCTCGCCGGGAACCTGACGCTTGCAAACGGCGCGGCGCTCGCATTCAAACTCGACGGCGACAACGAAACGACGCTTGCGCTTGCTTCAGGCAAGACGCTTGCGGCGACCGCTAAGGTCGGCATCAAGTTCGCCGAAGGCTCGTTCCCGAAGCCCGGCAGGGAGTACACGCTCGTTTCCGCCGCGAATCTCGCCGCAGGCGACGAAGCCAAGTTCTCGCTCCCGGCCGGCGACAGGGGTGCCCTTTCCGTCAAGGACGGCAAGCTCGTCTACACCGCGCCGTCGTATTTCTACATAAGGGTTGCGGATAACGGCAGGTTTTCGCTAAAGGATGAGTCCGACAATGTAATAAACGTTGATATTCCAGTATCGTGGATATATGCCAAAACGGGAGAAAGCGACAGTAGCTCTCTTTCGGCTATTGCCACTACGCTTGCCGATCCGGGCGTGAACGGCATAGCCGTGTGGAAAAGCTACTGCCTTGGGCTGGATCCGCAGGACGCCGCAAGCACGTTGCTTTGCGAAGCGGCGGCCGGGCAGCCGTCGGACGGGAAAGTGAACATCGCGGCGAAGAACCTGAACGTGCCGGCGGGCCTTTCCGGCGTTGCGGTGACGGCATACCTCGACAGGAAAAACGGCGATGGATGGGATCTCGTTGCGAGCGCTCAGGTCACCTCCGGCTCGGCCCTGCTCGCGGCGCCAGCCATCGAAAGCGGCACAAGTTTTTTCGCATAAGGGTCGGGATTGCTCCAACTGAGTAAACCCGACCCTGTAGAGACAGTCGCGACAACGCGCCGCGGCGGCTTGAGGAAAAGCCGCCGCGGCGCGCGCTCTTCACAGGCCAGGCAATCGAATTTCATACGCACCGTAATCTCTCATTTTGAGCATAGAGCGCTCGACATAATGTTGCCAATGTGGAAATGTTGCCAGTATCCAATTCCAATTTCCAAATATGGCCCGTACGGATGTTCTACACGTTCTACACTTCTACACGGCCAATTTCTGCACGGCGAATAAAATTCATCCGCACCGTAATCTCACTTCATGGCCGTCCCGCGTTCGGGATACATCGAAACCGCGCCCTTGGAAAAGTAGCGCGCGATTTTGCGAACTGCGGCTTTTTCGCGCGGGCCCGATATGGTATACTCCCCCGCATGTCGAAAGGCGAAAAAGACAGACGGTTCGATTTCTGGTATGCGGCGGCGCACACCGAAATCGTCATGCCCCCGTCGCGCAGGCTCGAGACGTTCGGCTCCACGCTGATAAACTACCATCTGCTGGCGGAGCTTCCCGACGATCCGCGCGCGGTGCGCATACGCGAAGGCCGGCTTGAGGCGCACAAGCCGTCCATCATCATGCCTTCGCATCTCGCGGAGGCGGATATGGAAGGCTTCGGCCCCGAGGCTCGCAAGTACCTCGAATATCTGCGCGGGCACGAGGATTCCGTCCGCATACTGCAGTACGGCTACAGCCTGAAGCAGGAAGCCTATTCCGAACTCGTCGTGCACGACGGCATGGACGCGGCGCTCGACCGCGTGGTCTCCGGCGTGAAGGAGAAAGGCAACGGGCTGGACGCCGTGCTGAAAGGCGTGGACGACCCGTGGGACGTTTGCCTGGTGAAGCTCTTCTGGCTCGAGGTCAACGCGTCCGCGCCGGTGAACGTGCGCGAGTTCGAGGCGGCCAGGATCGGCGCGATGCGCGAAGGCGTGGCGCCGGACGTGCACGCCGAGGTGGAAAAGGCCTTCGAGCGCGCCGCGCGCGACCCGTCGCTCGTGCGCGCACTGGGCGGATACCTGCGCGACAAGGGCGTTTTCGAGCAATACCAGGACAGGTTCTTCGCGCTTCTGCGCAAATAGCCACGGGAGGGGACGCGATGGCGGCAGAGAGAAACACTGTTACGGTGGCGGTTGCGAACCAGAAGGGCGGCGTGGGCAAGACGACGACCGCCGTGAACCTGGCGGCGGCGCTTTCCAGGATGAAGAGGAGCGTGCTGCTGGTGGACCTGGATCCGCAGGCGAACGCCACGTCCGGGCTGGGGCTCCAGCGCGAGCAGGGCGTTTCCCTGTACCGCGTGCTCACGGGCGAGGCCGACATCGCCGACGTGATCCGCCCCACGCGGTGGGAGAACATCAACGCCGTGCCGTCCGAAGTGGACCTGGCCGGCATAGAAATCGAGCTCGCCCGCCGCGCGGACCATCTCACGGCGGTGCGCGCCGCGCTGCGCCGCGCGCGCGAATCGCGGGCGTTCGACTACATACTCCTGGACTGCCCCCCGTCGCTCGGGATATTGATGACCGCCTCGCTCGCGGCGGCCGACAAGGTCGTCGTTCCGATGCAGTCGGAATACTACGCGCTCGAAGGCCTGGCGGTGATAACGAGCCTCGTGGACCGGCTGAACGGCTCCGGCGCCGCGCCCGGCCTTTCCCTGGGCGGCATCCTGATGACGATGTACGACGGCCGCACGCGCCTCGCGTCGGACGTCGTGGCGGAGGTGTCGCGCCACTTCGGGCCGCTCGTGTTCAAGACTGTCATACCGCGCAACATACGCATATCGGAGGCGCCGTCGTTCGGGCAGCCTGCGATATTCTACGATCCCGCGTGCCGCGGCTCGGCTGCGTACAGCGCCTTCGCGCGCGAGTTCGCCGCGCGCTTCCCCACGCGCGGCGCGGCGGCGCGGCCGGAGCCGCCCCCGGCCCCGGAGCCG
>CADCBS010000114.1 GCA_902799715.1 uncultured bacterium
GCCGGCCGCAGCCATCGTGACGACGGCGGTCAGCAGCCGTGGGTAGAGTCCGTTCACGAACCCGCCAACGGCATACGCGTCGCGCGTCAGCTTGGCGACGAGCGATCCGTCGGCGAGCGACGAGAGCTCGGCGGGAGGAAAGTCCATGACGGCGGCGAGGACTCGCTCCTGGAGCCGCAGCTCGACCATTCTGGCGCGGGAGAGGGCGAACCGCTGGAGGCATGGCGTCAGGACGGCGCGGAGTGCCAGCAGCGCGGCGAGGACGGCGAACGGAGCAACCGGCGGCAGGCCGCCCACGAGCGCGTCGATGAAGCGCCCCATCGCGAATGGGACGATGATGCCGACGACGGTCATCCCGGCCAGTAGCGGCGAATAGACGAATACGACCGCCGGCGACGACATCACCACCGCCGCGAGAAATCTCGTCCGTGCGAACTTCCTCTTGCTATGCTTGTCAGTTTTCATACCATGCTCATATACGTCCAATCCCCGCCAATCTGACGCCCATTGACTCGTGCCCCTTGCGCAACTGCGGAGGGTTGTGGTATAATACGCAGTTGTTGGCGAGTAATAGGCGTAACTAAGGTATAATTCGCCAGAAAGGTAGAATTGTGAAATTCAATGTGGCAATGACTGTGGACGAGGCTTTACGCGAGGCGGGGAGGCGTTTCGCGCAAGTCCGGCTTGCTCGCAACATAACGCAGGCAGAGCTATCGCAGCGAGCCGGGGTGTCCAAGCGCTCGCTTGAGCGGCTTGAGGCTGGTGCCGGAGGACTTCGGCNNNNACGGCGGCGGCGCACGGCGGTCGGCATGTGGGGGGCTGACCAATGAACGAAGCGGCGGAAGTCTATCTTTGGGGACGGCGCATTGGCGTCGTGTCGAGGACCGAGGGCTCGTCCTGTGCGTCGTTTGCATACGACCGGGAGTTCATGGATGCTGGCATCGAGCCGTCGCCGTTGATGATGCCCGTAGGCGCCGGAACGTATTCTTTCGCCGCGCTTCCGCAGGTCTCGTTCCACGGGCTCCCGGGAATGCTGTCCGATTCGCTTCCGGACAAGTTCGGCAACGCAGTGATCGGGGCGTGGCTGAAGGCGCAGGGGCGGCTGCCGGAAAGCCTGACGCCGATTGAGCGCCTTTGCTACACCGGCGTTCGCGGGATGGGGGCGCTTGAGTACAGGCCGGCATTGTTCGACGACGAGGACAAGTCGGAGGAACTCCATGTCGACGCCCTTGCCGAACTGGCAGCCGAGGTGCTCAGGGTGCGGACCGAGTCCGTCGCCAGGCTCGTCCCCGACATGAAGCGGTACGCCTCCATCCTCAGGGTTGGCTCTTCCGCCGGCGGCGCCAGGGCGAAGGCGCTCATCGGCTGGAACGAGGCGACGGGGGAGGTGCGCTCCGGCCAGATTGCGCTTCCCGGAGGCTTCGGCTACTGGCTCGTCAAGTTCGACGGGATCGCGGGCAACGGCGACAGGGAGGGCGATGACAAGTGGGGCTATGGCCGCGTCGAGTATGCATACCATCTCATGGCCCGCGCCGCCGGGATAGAGATGACGGAATGCCGTCTCTGGGACGGACGGCACTTCATGACGCGGCGGTTCGACCGGCTTCCGGACGGCGGCAAGCTGCATGCGCAGACGCTGGGGGCGATGGCGCACATGGATTTCAACGACCCCGCCGGCTATTCCTACGAGCAGGCGTTTCGCGTCACGCGGCAGGTCGTAAACGACGCGCGGGCGGACGAGCAGCTATTCCGCCGCATGGCGTTCAACGTCCTCGCGTGGAACTGCGACGACCACGTGAAGAACATCGCGTACCTGATGGACCGGCGCGGCGAATGGGCGCTTGCGCCGGCATACGACGTCTGCTATGCGCACAATCCGGAAGGGGACTGGACGTCGCTGCACCAGATGTCCGTCAACGGCAAGCGCATCGGCATCGAGGACGCGGACATCCTCGCCTTGGCGACGTTCGCCAACATGCGCGAGCGCCGTGCGCGCGCAGTCCTTGACGAAGTGAGGGGCGCCGTCCGCGACTGGCTGCGTTTCGAGCGCGGGCTGTCCCCGCGCACCTCCGCCGCATACGCGGCCGACCTGCGCGATTTCGCGTTCTTCCTCGATTCCGCCGGTGTGGCAGACGCCGCCGGGATAACGCGCGCGTGCGTGATCGAATACCTCGAACGCCTGCGCGTTGCGGGCGCGAAAGACTCCACGCGCGCGCGGCGCTTCTCGGCCGTGCGCGCGTTCCTGCGGCACCTCGCCGACGAACGCATCGTGCCGGAAGACGCCACCGCCCCCATGAACGCGCCGAAGCACGGCCGCGCGCTGCCGAAAATCCTGGGCGAGGAGACGGTAAAGGCGCTGGTGGAGTCGGTGGACCCGGCCAGGCTGCCGGGCGGCGAAGGCGCGGATCCGGCAGCCACCGCCGAGACGGTGCGCGACCGCGCCGTGCTGGAGACCCTGTACGGATGCGGGCTGCGCGTGAGCGAACTCTGCGCGCTCCGCCTTTCCGACTACATCGCGGAAGAAAGCGTGATGCGCTGTTTCGGCAAAGGGTCGAAGGAGCGGCTCGTTCCGGTAGGCTCCGGCGCGGCGGAGTGGATCGGCCGGTACGCCGGCTCGTGGCGCGGGTTCCATTCCAAGGGGAACCTCGCGGAAGAGCACCTTTTCCTGACGCGCCTCGGCGCGCCGTTCACGCGGATTTCGGTCTTCCAGATGGTTAAGCGCCGCGCGCAGGCGTTCGCGGACGCGGGCGGGGACGTCGATCCTGCGAAGGTTTCGCCGCACGTCTTCCGCCACTGCTTCGCGTCGCACCTGCTGGCGCACGGCGCGGGCATACGCCCGATCCAGGAGATGCTCGGCCATGCGTCCGTGGCGACCACGCAAGTCTACACGCACGTGGACGCCGGCCGCATCGGCTCCATCCACAGGCGCTTCCACCCCCGCGCCTGAGCGCGCGGGCGGGACGCCGCGCCCGGACGCCGGATCCGCGCATCCGAGAAATCCAACTTTCAATCGCGGGGGCGGTTTTGCTATAATGGACGCGCCATGAAACTAAAGACAAAGCCCGCCGCGGACGGAACAGCCGCGGCGATGAACATGTACGCCGCGCCCCAGGCCGCGAAAAGCGGCCCGGCCCGCGTGAGCAAGATCGCCACGTCCATAGCGTTCACGGCGCTTCTGGCGGGCCTCGCGTGCGCCTGCGCCACGGCGATCCTGGTCTTCCAGAACTGGTCGTGGCTCGACAAGTTCTGAAAGACGGACGCCGCAAAATGCAAGACGTGATGAAGTCGCCGCAGGCGCGCGCCGCGGTGAAGCTCGCGCTCGCCGAGGACATCGGTCCGGGCGACGCTACGTCGATTGCGCTGGTGGACCCCGGCGCAGTCGCGGAAGGGCGCATCTTCCCGCGCGTCCCGTGCACCGTGGCCGGCGCCACGGTGGCGCGCGCCGTGATGCGCGCCGTCGATCCCCGCATGAAGGTGGAAATCCTCCTGCCGGACGGATCGCAGGCCCGCGCCGGGCAGGACATCCTGGCGTTCAGAGGCAAGGCGCGCTCGATACTGGCCGCCGAACGCACGGCGCTGAACTTCATGCAGCGCATGTGCGCCACGGCCACGCTCACGCGCAAGTTCGTCGACGCCGTGCGCAGGCGCGGCACGATGATCCTCGACACGCGCAAGACGTCGCCGGGGCTGAGGGTCTTCGAAAAATACGCGGTGCTGTGCGGCGGCGGAACGAACCACCGCTTCGGCCTGTACGACCGCATCTTGATGAAAGACAACCACCGCCGCCTGTGGTCCGGCGGCGACCCCGACGCGCTCGACAAGGCGGTGCTCGCCGCGCGCGCCGCGTTCCCGAAGCTCGCCGTGGAGGTAGAGGTGGAATCCGTGCGCGAATGCATGTCCGCCCTGAAGGCGAAGCCGGAATGGATAATGCTGGACAACATGTCCTGCGCCGACATGCGCAAGTGCGTGAAGCTCTGCAAAGGAACGTCGCTCGTAGAGGCTTCGGGCGGGATATCGCTCGACCGCGTGCGCGAAGTGGCCGCGACGGGCGTGGACGCGATTTCGCTCGGATGCCTTACGCACTCCGCGGGCTCCGTGGACCTGACGCTCGAATGGAAAGGCGCGCCGCGGTGAAATTCCTCGTGGTCGACGTAGGCAACACGTCGACGGCGGCCGGTCTGTGGACGGACGGGGCCGTGACGCGCGTTTCGCACATGGACGGCGGGATACTGGGCGACCCGGACGGAATGCGCAAGGCGGTGGAAAAGGCGCTCGCGGGCCTGCGCGCCCCCGTGCCCGCCGCCGTGGCGTCGGTGGTGCCGGCCGCGGACGGCCCGTGGAAAAAGCTCCTGGAATCCGCGGCGGGCGTGTCGGCGGCGCTTTTCATAGACGCCCGCACGCCGTCGCCCGTGCGCGTGGACTACCCGAAGAAATCGTCGGTGGGCGCGGACAGGCTCGCGGACGCGGCGGGGGCTTTCGACCGCTACGGCGGGCCGGTGCTCGTGGCGGACTTCGGCACGGCGCTGACGGTGGACGCCGTGACGGCGGACGCGCGCTGGATAGGCGGCTGCATAGCGCCGGGCCTGCCGCTGATGCGGGACTACCTGGCCGAGCGCACGGCGAAGCTGCCGCGCATGAAGTTCGGCGGGCCGTGCCCGAAAATAGGCCGCAGCACGGAGCAGGCCATGCGCTTCGGCGCGGAGGTCGGCTACCGCGGCATGGTGCGCGAGATAGCGCGCACGCTTTCGCGCAACCTCGGCGTGCGGTTCCGCATGGTGGCGACGGGCGGCTACGCCGCGTGGTCGCTGCGCGGGCTGGACATGCCGGTGACGGTAGACCCCACGCTCACGCTGCACGGCGTGGGCGTGATCGCAAAGGAGGCGTACGGATGGAAACGATAGCGAAAACCCTGCGCCGCGCGGCGGCGCTCGCCGCGCTCGCGGCCGCGACCGGCCTGCACGGATGCGGCCTGATGGCCGAACAGCCCTACGTGGAGGTCACCGAATCTCCGCTGAACTGGCTGGAGATACACTACTACCGCACGGTCACCAACCAGCCCGTCTGGCGCGTCAACGTGCGCATCGCGGGCGACGGCGCCGTGGAGACCACGGCCGGCACGTCGCGCCTGGTGTCGGACTCCTTCGCGTCGAAGGCCGGCGAGGAGAACTGGGACGACATCCAGCGCTACCGCTACCGCGCCGACCCCAAGCGCGTGCGCGAAATGTTCCAGGAGCTTGTGAACGCCGACCTGTTCCGCCGCGAAAAGTTCGGCCGCGGCGCGGACAAGCCTTCGCCCGGGCGGTTCATGGCCGTGCGCGCCGCCATCGACCGCAAGAACTATTCCGAGCACGTCAACATGTACGAGGAAGACCCCGAGCTGGCCGAGTTGCTCTACAACGTCATACTGGAGTACTACAGGCCGGGGGCCGGAAAATAATGCGGCCCGGCCTCGCGTGCGCCGCCGCGGCGGCGGCCGCGGCCTTCGCAGCCGCGGCCGGCCCCGTGCACGTCTCTTTCTTCGCGGGGTACGACCCCGACAGGCCGGACGACCCTTCCACGCGCCGCATCGCGGAATTCACGCGCACGGAGCGCCCGGACATAATACCGGAAAAGTGGGGCGGGCTTCCCCTGCCCGCCGCCGCCGCGGGCGGAAGATCGTCGTTCATGCTGTCCGTGGCCGGAGGCATGGCGCCGGACATCTACAAGGCATGGTTCCACATCCTGCGCCACGACATCGAGCAGGGCTTCTGCGCGCCGCTGGACGAATGGGCCGGGCGGGACGAGGACGGCGACGGCGAGATCTCCGGCGCCGAGGCCAAGTGGCCGGGATGGAAGGACGTCCCGCCGCTCTGGCGGCGCGTGGCGGTGCGCGGCGGCAGTGTGTACGGCATCCCGGCCGCCGGCTGTCAGTATTTCGGCATAGTGTACAACAAGGCCGCGGTGCGCGCGGCAGGGCTCGATCCGGAGTCACCGCCGGCCACGTGGGAAGAGTTCGAGCGCTGGTGCCGCAGCCTGAAAAAAGAGGTGCGCGGCGAAAACGGCAGGCTCGTGCGCGTGCAGTACGCGTTCGGCATCGAAAACAGGCCGTGGGGCTTCCTGCCGTGGGTGCAGGCCGCGGGCGGCGACGTGGTGGCGCAGGGCCCGGACGGCGAGTGGCGCGCCGCGTTCGATTCGCCGCAGGCGGTGCGCGCCGCGCGGTTCCTGAAGAAGCTCGTGGACTCCGGGCTCGCGCGCCCCGTGCCCGCGCTTTCCGGCGCGAACGACAGGACCGACCTTTTCTCGCGCGGCGAGATCGCGGCGGTTTTTGGCGACGAAGACTTCGTGCGCACGCTCGCCGACAGGCACGACTTCGACCCCGCGAACCTGGGCATAATGCCTTTCCCGGCGGCGGACGCCGGCTGCAGGCGCGTCCTGCAGGCGCACAGGCACTTCTACGCCATGACGGAAGGCGTGGCGCGCCGGCCGAAGGCGGAGCGCGACGCCGTGTGGGCGTGCATGGAGCAGCTGTGCTCCCGACGCGTGAACGACGCCGCCATCGCCGACGCCGCCGCGCGCGGGCGCGCGCGCTGGTGCGACCCGGCCGACCTGGAGCGCCTCGGGCTGGGCGAGTACGCGCGCGAAATCCCGCCCGCGATACGGCAGATGTACGCCGACCTGCGCGAAGGGCGCATCGCCGCCGTCACGGAGCCGTGGATGGGATTCTGGCAGGCGGCGTCCGACCTCGTTTCGCGCAGGCTGCTGGACCCGGTCCTTTCCGGCGCCGACGGCTCGTTCGACTGCGAAGAGGCGCTGCGCTCCATCACGGCCGACGCCAACCGGGGGCTGATGTTCGACGCCGACAAGAGCGCCGTGGAGAACGCCCGGCCCGTGGCGCGGACCGTGGCAGGCATCCTGGCGATATGCGTCCTGGCCGCAGCGTGGATGGTCTGGCGCGCTCGCCGGCGCGGCGGGCGCGGAGCGCACGGGGGGGAGGGGGCCGGTGCCGGA
>CADCBS010000115.1 GCA_902799715.1 uncultured bacterium
GCCGCCCCCATGGGGGCGGTTCCTCCTTTTCTTTTCCTTTGCCTTCCTCAACCGGTCCTTCTCTCGTTTCGACCTCTGTCTCCACCCCGACAGAACGCCTTTCCGGGGTGTTCCACTACATATTGCACTTTTCCATGAGGCGCAGGCGGCAATCGGCTATTGCGGCCCGCGATGCGGTTTGGTAGACTTCGCGTGGAAAGGAAATCCGCGACTGCGGAAACGACTGGAACGCCATGACAATAGAAGACACAGCCGCCGGGCTCGGCAAGGAACTTGGAATCGAGTTGAACGTCGTAGACGACTCGTTCGCGATGGATTTCGACGGCAGGCCGTTCATAGCCATGCGGGTCGACGGCGAGCGCGGCGAGATGTTGACGATTGCGTGCGATCTGGGGGAGATCCCGCCGCAGTCCCCGGAGAAGCTTTACGAAGCGCTGCTGAACGCCAACTGGGCCTACAGCGGCGCGGCAGGCGCGGTTTTCGCCCGCAATCCCGGCGACGGACACGTCTGGCTGCAGGATTCGCTTCCGTTAGCGTCGCTGCGCGCGGAGGATCTGCCGAAGCGCATCGAAACGCTCGGCGGGGCGATTTCATCGTGGCGCAAGGTGGTCGCCGACTACAGAGAGTCCGTCGCAAGCGATGCCGGCGAGGCGCCCGGTCTTCCGCAGGACGCGATGCCGGCAGGCGGGGCTTTCATGCCGGTGTAACCTTTTGGCCCGTCAAGTGCATTCACAGCGAAAGGACCGACAACATGGCTATTTCGATAAACGATTTCCAGCGCATCTCAAACGGCACGTTCAATGCCGGCGACATAACGCTTACCTCCAGCGGCAAGCTGGACAAGGTCAACCACCACGCCGGAATCCTCAAGAGCTTCAACAAGACCTCGATCGACGTGCAGACGACGCTGCGCGTGAAGAACGAGTTCATCAACGCGCTGCGGCAGAGCGGCGTGGGCGAAGCGGAGATCGCGGGCGTGCGCAGGGAGCTCGGGCTCGGCGACGCGGACGGGAAGGGGCTTTCGCTGAAAGACCTCAAGCCGCTGACGCGCGCGCAGACCCGCAAAATCCTCGACCGTTTCGCCAAGACCATAAACGGGCAGGCCGGTTCGAAGATCGTCAAAAACCGCTGGGCGGGCAACAAGGCCCGCATGGCGTCGAACGCCGAGCTCGGCCGCTCGATCTCGACGGCGACCGCGCAGCGGCTCGCAAAGATCAACAAGGACATCGGCAAGACGTTGCGCACCGGCCGGCCCGGGGCGCTGCCGTCGGGCATCAAGCGCGATCTCAAGGCCCTGGGCCTGTCTGCGCAGACGGCAAGGAATTTCGCCGCGATCGCCGGGCAGATGCTGGTGAAGAGTTCCGCCGACATCGGCGACATCGCGACAGCGGCGCTCAAGAAGACGCTTCTCGCGGAGCTCGGCGCAAAGCTTCAAGACGGCGAGGCGCGCGATCTGCTCAAGACCATCGCCGAATCGGCCACCGGCAGCCTGTCCGATGTCGGCCGCAGGCTGAAGAAAGCCGCGGATTCGATCGGACGCGGCGTGAAGACCGGCATCGCGGCCACGGAAAAATTCACCGCCAAGGATCTGCATCCTATCGAGCTGCGCAAGGTCAAGGTGATAGACGACATAAACGGCAAGCTGGATGCGGAAGGCTGGCACAGGCTCGACGAGGATGAAAGCGCCGAAGTGCTGGATTTCATGTCCGAATGGGGCGACATAGAAAACGGCGAGTGTCCCAACCTGGAGGCGAACATCAACGAATCCACCCGCAGCTACGTCGGGGAATCGATGGACGGCAAGGGCGTCTTGCATTACGACGACGCCGGATTCTGCGACCAGTTCATCGGCGACATCTACAGAAGCGTATGCACGATCGGCGGGAACACGATCGACAGAACGAAGAGCCCGAAGGAAATCGCCAGCGAGTCGCGCGACGCCCTGACGAAAATGTTCCCGGACGCCAATGACAGGAAAATGATCACGTCGCTGATGAACCAGTCCGCCATCAGCTGCTTCTACCACATGCAGGTGGGAAGCCCCGGCGACCGCGCGAAGGAAGACGCGCCGCCGCTTTACAAGCTTGATCCCGCAGGATCCAAGGCAGCGACGTGCGGCAAGCTCGACCTGGACGCAAGTTACACGAAGCCGATATTAGTGTCGCAGCCGAAGGGCGCGAATGCGGAACTAAATTATTCTGTCGATTTTGATCCAAAGACCAATACGGCCACCGTTCGTGCGGGCACAAACTACTGCATTGCGCCGACGCAAAAAATCCCCGGCATTGCCGACATCAATTTTGCCAACGGTGACGCCTCCTTCGGCTATGTCCATTGCGAATGCACCTTTACCGTGACGGGCATCGGCACGGGCAGCCCGCAGCTCGCCGCGACGCAAATCAGCCAGATGTTCAACATGAACCCGGACTGACCGGCGGCCGGAACCGGATCGCCGTCTGCCGGCCGGACGGAATGGCGTTCCGGCCCCAGGGCCCCGGCGCCCGGAGGGGCGAACGGCAGTGCGGGCTTTCCAGGAGACGCGCATGATGAAAAAACACCGCATGGCCGCGGCAGCGGCGGCAATGTGCGCCGCCACGTGCATCGGCGGCATCGACCTTGACGGGTCGTGGGAATTCCGCTTCGAGGAGGGCAGGACGCTCGAGACGTCGAGCGGTCCGGACTTCGCCGCGACCGACAGGATGGCCGTGCCGGGATGCTACGACATGCAGCCGAAATGGCTCTGCAAGCGCGGCACGGGCCTCTACCGCAGGACGTTCAGGATAGAGAAGCCCGTCGAGCGCGCCTGGATCGTCGTTGACGGGATGGGGCTGCGCGCGAAGTTCGCGATAGACGGGAAGCCGGCCGGCGGAATCCAGCGCCATCCATGGGCCAGAATAGAGATTCCGGCCGGCCCGCTCGAAGCGGGCGAGCACACGGTATTCGCCGCCGTCGACAACATGCTGGACTGGAACACGCAGAAGCTCGCGCTTCCGTATTACGACTTCTATCTCTACGGCGGGTTCTTCCACGGCGTGTCGCTCTCGACTGACAACCGCAAGCTCTTCGTCCGGACCCGCGACTACAAGACGGGAACCGTGGAGATCGAGGCGGTGGACTTCGCGAAGCGCGACTTCGAGGGAAAACTCATCTTCGACGGCAAGAACGAGGTCGGGGCCGTGTTCAAGAACGGCCGCGCGACGGTGAAGGTTCCGGACTTCAAGCTCTGGTCGCCCGAGTCGCCGAATCTCCATACCGTGTCGCTTGACGGCGACGTGTCCGCCCGGTTCGGCATACGCGAAATCAAGGCCGGGAAGAAGCGGCTGTGGCTGAACGGGAAGGTGCTGTTCCTCAAAGGGGCGAACAGGCACGAAGCCCATCCGCAGTTCGGGGCTGCCACGCCGGAGGCGCTGATGGTCCAGGACATCCAGCTCCTGAAATCCCTGAACGGCAACTTCTTCCGCGGCAGCCACTACCAGCAGAGCCAGCGCTTCCTCGACTACTGCGACGAGATGGGGGTGCTCGTCTGGGAAGAGTCGCTCGGCTGGGGCAACACTCCGAAGCAGATGTCCGACGGCGAGTATTTCCGCCTGCAGGTGGAGCAGACGCGCGAAATGGTGCGTGCGAGCTTCAACCACCCGTCCGTGATAATCTTCGCGTTCCAGAACGAGAACCACTCGCAGACGGAGGCCGGGAAGAAGCTGAACGACGCGCTCATCGAAACGATCAGGTCCCAGGACTCCGGCCGTCTCGTGACGTTCGCCTGCAACCACACCGGCGACGACATATCGAACGAGAACACCGATATCGTGTCGTTCAACGCATATCCCGGATGGATCGGGTCCGACGCCGGCACCCTCGAAAACCAGAAGCGTCTCATAGACGAAAAGGTGACGAAGATCGTCAAGCGCTACCGCAAACTCTATCCCGAAAAGCCGATCATCGCCTCGGAGATGGGGACTGTCGCCATATACGGCCACCATGATCCGGCGGCAGGGCAGGGCACCGAAGAGTTCCAGTACCATTACGACAAGGACGTGATAGACCGCATCTTCGCCGATCCGGAGCTGTCCGGCATTGCGCTGTGGCATTTCGCCGACGCACGCTCCTACCACCGCGGAGGGTCCGTCATCCGCCTGAAGCCGCTGGCTGAAAACCTGGCCGGGCTGTACGACGGATACCGCAGGGCGAAGATGGCCACGCAGGCCGTCCGCGAAGGATTCTCGCGCAAGGCAGCCGGCGAACGATAGGCGCGAAACGGTCCGCGGACCTTTGCGGGGCGGATTGTGCTATAATAACGTGCGAAAGAGACAACCGCCACGGCGGCAGAGTGCAGGCATCGCCGATCTGCAGGCTGCGGCGACGGCGGCGTCTGCAGGGCCGGGGGAGGGGCGGCCGAATGGCTGTCGCACTACCGCGGCAGAACGCCGGCGAGCCTGTCCGAAAGTGCCTTGGCGAAAGCTTCCAGGTCGTCCGCCAGGGCGGTCGCCTCGCCGTCGAGCGAAGTCGGCTGCGCGTTCACTATCGCAACGCGCCCGCCCTTCTGCAGCGTGAGGCGCGGCAGCCCGGCGGCGGGGTAGACCGTGAGCGAAGTCCCGAGGACGAGCATCAGATCCGCCTTTATCGCCAGCTCCTGCGCTCCGGCGAACGCCGCCTCCGGCAAGGCCTCTCCGAAGAAAGTGATGTCGGGCTTGTATACGCCGCCGCACGCGCAGCGCGGCACGTAGGGGTCGCCGAGGCGCGCCGCGCCGCCGTTCGCCTCCGCCATGCGCATGATCTCGCCGAAAGTCTTCGCGTCGCCGCACAGCCGGCAATGGTGCATCGCGGGCGAGCCGTGCACCTCGTACACGCGCGAAGACCCGGCCTTCTGGTGCAGCATGTCGATGTTCTGCGTTATCACGCCGGCGAGGCGCCCGGCGTCCTCGAGCTTCTTCAAGACGGCGTGGACGGGCCCCGGGGCGAAGCCGCCGAGGCCGTACACAAGCTCGCGGCATCCGCGGTAGTACACCGAAGGATCGCGGTCGAACCAGTCGATATCGAAGATGCGTTCCGCGTCGGGGTTTCTGTAAAGCCCCTGCGGACCGCGGAAATCCGGTATGCCGCACAGCGTGCTCACGCCGGCGCCGGTCATCGCCGCGACGCATTTCGCGGACATGACGGCGTCCGCTACAGCCTCCGCGCCCATGCGGGCGCCGCGCACAGATTCCATGTGAAACCTCCAGCTGCAGTCCGCGCGCGAAACGCGGACGCGGGCGAGTCAAGAGCCGGGATGGACGGGATGTCCGCCCGCGGCGCACAGGGGGCACTTCGAAGGCTCCCACGTTTCGGCTTCGATCTTCATGAGCGAGAACCAGGGGCAGTCGAACGCCGCCTTGCCGCCGGAGCGGTCCACCAGCACCACGGCCGCCACCGGCTCGGCGCCGGCGGCGCGGACGAGGTCGATCGTCTCCTGCACGCGGCCGCCGCGCGTCACCACGTCCTCGGCCACGACGTAGCGTTCGCCGGGCTTCATGGCGAACCTGCGCATGACGAGCTTCGTGACCGGCTTTCCGGCGGCGTCGAGCTCGCCGGGGATTTCCTTCTTTTCGGCGAAGATGCATTTGACGTCGAGGGCGCGCGCTATCTCGTGCCCGACTATTATCCCGCCGACGGCGGGCGAGATCACGCCGTCGATCCGGCCCAGGTCGCATCCGCGCCTGAGCTTAAGCGCGAGGGCGTCGCACAGCCTCGCCGCGATCCTGGGGTAGCGCAGGACGTTCGCGCACTGGAAGTACCTCGGGGAATGCAGCTTCGAGCGCAGCTCGAAGTGCCCGTCCAGCAAGGCGCCGGTCTTTTTGAATATGTCGAGGACGACAGCCTCGGATATCGCTTCATTCTCCATCGTGGTTTCCTTTCTTTGCATCATTGACGGAAAGTCATTTCGTTTCGCCGCCTTCGCGCCGCCAGCGCACGCGCACCGTGCCGCGGGCCGCGCGCTCCGCCCGGCCGCGCATCACGGCGAACCTCCACGCGGGCGCGGGCGGCTGCCCGTCCTGCGGCAGCTCCAGCACCGTGGCGGCCGCGCCGTCCGGTCCGGTCGCCACCTCGAACGCG
>CADCBS010000116.1 GCA_902799715.1 uncultured bacterium
CAGCGCGGCCCGCACGCGCGCGCCGCGTTCTTGCGCGGGAGCCGCGGCGGCCGCGTCCGCCGCCGCGTCGGCGAGGTCGGCGAACGCGCACGGCGTGCGTTCCGCGAGCCTGTTCGCTTCCGTGGAGTCGCCTTTCCTCACGGCGTCGCAGATGTCGAACACGAGCGACCGCGGCGCCAGCGCGCCGGCGCGCTGCGCCACGGCCAGGAAGAAGACGAGCGCGAGCGCGGCCACCGAAAGCGCGGCCAGCACCCACATGACCCATCCGCCCCATTCCCAGGCCTGCATGAACGTAATGCCGCGTCCGGCGGCCTCCTGGGCCGCGGCCGTTGCCGTTTCAGCGAGTGCGAACATCTCTTGCGTCCTCCGGTTCCATATCCATGTCGATGTCGGTTTCGGTTCGATTCCAATGCCCGGTCCGGCCCGCGCCGTCAGGCGGGCAGCAGGGCGTCCATGCGCGCGCGGAACGCCGCGGCGCGCCCGCGGACGCTTTCTTCGGCCTGCGCGACGCGCTTTTCGTACATGTCCCAGTCGAGCCCGGCCGTGGCGCCTTCGTGCGTCTTGGCGGCAACCGCTTCGTCGGGATCGCCGGCCGAAAGGTCTTCGAGGTGCGAGCGGACGTAGTGGTACGCCTCGCGCCAGGGCGTTCCGGCGGCCACCATCTTCAGCGCGGCGTCCGTGGCGAACACGCCCGGGACGAATCCGGCGCGCAGGCGCTCCGGATCGATTTCGAGCCTTGCCGCGAGGCGCGCCAGTATGCGCAGAGAGGAGCGGACCGTGGCGAGCCCCTTCATGTAGATGCCTTTCACGTCCTGGAGGTCGCGGTTGTATCCGCCGGGCATGGCGTGCAGCGTGGTGAACGCGGCCGAAGCCATTCCGCAGACGAGCGCGGTCTTCGAGCGCACCAGCTCCAGAAGGTCGGGATTGTACTTCTGCGGCATTATGGAAGAGCCGGTGCAGTATTCGCGCGGAAGGCGGAAGTACCCGAACTCGGGCATGGAGAATATGATCAGGTCCTCGGCGAGGCGCGACAGCACGAGCATCGTCTGCGCAAGCGCGGACAGGAGCGCCGCCTCGTCCTCGCCGCGCGCCATCGACGCGCCGAAGACGTTGTGGATCGGGCGCGCGAACCCCAGGAGGTCCGACACCAGTTTCCTGTCGAGCGGAAGCGGCACGCCGTATCCGGCCGCAGAGCCGAGCGGGCACAGGTCGTTCATGGAATACGCCGCTTCGAGCGCGAAGAACTGGTCGAGCAGCATTTCCGCGTGGCCCGACGCCCATGTTCCCACCGACGACGGCATGGCGGGCTGGAGGTGCGTGCGGCCCGCGAGCGGAACGCGGTCGTGCGCGCGGCCGAAGCGCAGCAGTCCGCGCGCGAGCGCGGCGGCCTCGCCCATCAGGCCCAGGAGACGGTCTTTCACGTGCAGGCGCACATCCACCGCCACCTGGTCGTTGCGCGAACGGCCCGTGTGGATTTTCCGCCCCAGGTCGCCGAGCTTCTCCGTGAGCCTGCGCTCCACGGCCATGTGGACGTCCTGGTCGGACTCGAGGATCCTGAATTCCCCGCGGCGGGATTCCGCCACGAGGAGCGCCAGTTCGCGCTTCACGGCCGCGGCCTCCTCCGGCGTGACGACCGGCGGGGACACCGGCATCCGTGAAAGCATCGTCACGTGCGCCGCCGTTCCCAGGCAGTCCCATTCGGCCAGTTCGAGGTCGAGCACGGGGTCTTCGCCCACCGTGTATTCAAGAACGTCGGGGTCAACGGCCCCGGTTATAGTCTGCTGTGTCTCTGCCATTGCGGTTCCTGTGTTCAGCGCGGTTCCCTGCCGCGCGGAGATTATACCAAGCGCCGCCGAGCCGCGTCAACCCCGGCGGAGCGCCGCGCGCGCGGCCGTCTTGAGTCCGGGGCTTGCCATTTTTTCTTTCTTCCTTCAGAATTGCGTCTGCGCGGACCCGGTCCGGGCGTCCTCCCCCTCCGGCGCCTCCCCCGACACGCCAAGGCCGAACAGCGCGAAGTCGCCGCGCAGCGGGTCGCCGGGGAAAACCTGCGCGAGCGTGCGGGAAAGCGCGAGCGCGGCGTGCATCGACGCCGTGCGCGAGCGCGCCAGGCCGAGCCGGCGCGACTGCCTGAGCACGTGGACGTCGAGCGGCATCGCGAGCGTGGCCTTCCCGATGAAGCCGCTCCACAGCCCCAGGTCCACGGGCGAGCCGTCGCGCGACATCCAGCGCAGGAACATGCAGACGCGCTTGCAGGCCGAGCGCGGATCCTTCGGGACGAGCCCGCCGCCGTCCGCGAACGCGGCGCAGAACGCCGCCGCCGCCGACGGCCCGTCGTGCGCGTTCGCGCGGGCGAACGCGCCGAGCGAACCGTGCGAAGACACGATCGCGCGCAGCACGTCGAAGAATCTGCGCATCGCGCCGCGCGTGTGGAACCTGTAGAAGCACCGCGCGTCGCCGGCGCGGAAATCGCGCGCGTACGCGCCTTCCGCTATCCACTTGAACATGTCGCCGCCCGCGGCGTCGAGCAGCGAATCGATCTTCGCGCCGAACTGCGCGCGGTTCCCGAAACTCAGCGCCGCCGCCACGAACGCCGTCGTCTCCCGGTTCGCGTCCCCCTCCACCATGTGCATGAAGCGCGAAGGGTCGTTCTCCATGAACGCTGGCGTCTCGTACCTTTCCGCGAGGCGCAGGAGCGTCCTGCGCAGTTCTTCCCCGACTGCGGTCCCGGCCGTCATTTCGCCTCTCCGCCCTTTTCGGCGCGGCGCGCGCGGAAGAAGTCCACGAGCATCGCCCTGCACTCGTCCTCCATCACGCCTGAGACCGTTTCCGGATGGTGGTTGATCCCCGGGTGCGAGAATATCCCGAATACGCTCCCTCCCCCGCGCTTGGGGTCCGGGACGCCCCACACGACGAGCGGGACGCGGGCGAGCGCGATCGCGCCGGCGCACATGGGGCAAGGCTCTTTCGTGACGTACAGCACGGTTCCTGCGAGCCGCCAGTTGCCGCAGGCGTCTGCCGCGGCCGAAAGCGCCAGCATCTCCGCGTGCGCCGTGGCGTCCTTCAGCGATTCTGACATGTTGTGGGCGCGCGCGAGGATGCGCGCGGCCTGCGGCGGCGCGTCCGGGTCGTCCGGCACGGACGCTATGACGCATCCGGCGGGCACCTCGCCGTCGGCCGCGGCCTTCGCGGCCTCGGCGAGCGCCATCCGCATGAAGTACGCGTGGAATGCGGCGTTCACCGCGCGGCCTCCTCCCCCGCCGGCGGCTTGCGCCACCATGCGAGATATTCGATGTTGCCCTTGTCGCGGCCGCGCACCGGCGATTCCTCCACGCCGAGCAGCTCCAGCCCGAGGGTGCCGGTGCCGAACTGCACTATGCCGTCCACCGCCGCCTGCCGGACCGCGGGGTCGGTCACGACGCCGCCCGGGGCGTTGCCGCGCCCGGCCTCGAACTGCGGCTTTATCAGCGAGACGATCTCGCCGCCGGGCAGGAGGACGTCCGCGATCGGCGGCAGGATGAGCTTCAGCGATATGAAGGAAACGTCGGTGACGGCGCGTTCCGGGCGTTCGGGAAGGTCCTCTCGCGTCATGTTCCTGGCGTTGAAGTTCTCGCGCACCCATACGCGGGGATCGGAACGCAGCTTCCACGCAAGCTGGTTGGTCCCGGCGTCCACCGCCATCACGCGCCGCGCGCCGTGCTGCAGCATGCAGTCGGTGAATCCGCCGGTGGAAGAGCCTACGTCGAGGCACGCCATGCCGTCCACGCGCCATCCGGCGAACGCCGCGAACGCGCCTTCCAGCTTCTCGCCGCCGCGCGAGACGAATCGCGGCGGCGCGGCCACCGCGATGTCGGCGCCGGGCGCGACCGTCCTCGCGGCGCGCCGCTCCACCTGCCCGTCCACGCGCACGGCCCCGGCGAGTATCGCGGCCTGGGCGGACGCGCGCGAAGGGAACAGGCCGCGCGCCGCGAGTTCAGCGTCGAGCCGCGCGCGGGCGCGGCCGGACTTCTTCTCCGCCGGAAGGCGGTCTCCGCGCGGCACGGCCATTTTATTTCCCCGTCTGCGGCAGGGCTTCGCCGTCCCTGAGCTTGCGCGAAAACTTGATCTTGGACGCGGGGAAAAGCTCGTCCACGCCCGGCTTGACCGTCATCGTTATCCCGCCGTCGGGATTGCGCGACTTCAGCACGCCGGTCGCCTCGCGGCCGGTGTCCGTTATCACGAGGAAGTCCGGGATGAACAGCGCCTGCATGTTTACGCGCATCGTCTTCGTCCCGCCGGGAGACACCTGCCACGATTCCACCTTGCGCTCCTTTTCGGCGAACCCAGCCCGGCGGAACGTGACTTTGTGGCTTTTCGTGCCGTCCACGCCGCGGAGCGTAAGCGGAAGCGACTCCTCGGATCCGGTCCGCTCTTTCGTGGTCCCGGCGAGCGCGCCGTCGAGATACACGTCCACGCCCGCCGGCTTGGTGATCACGTTGATGTTGCCGGCCGTGCTGCGCATGCGGAACTCCTCCACGCGCGCCTTGCCCGCTTCGAGCGCCACGGCGCGCTCCTCCGTGGCGAACCCGGCCAGCTCGGCTTTCACGCCGTAGACGCCGTGCGGCGTCGCGCCGAGGTCGACCGGCGCCGCGCCGCGGAATTCGCCGTTCACGTATATGCGCGCGCCTTCCGGCACGGACACGATGCGGAGCGACGACGGCAGGGGCTTCAGCCTGAACGAAAGGGACAGTTCGCATCCGGGGTCGATTCCGACGGAGCGCTCCTCGGGCGCGTAGCCTTCCTTCTCCACCGTTATCGACGCCGTCCCTTTCGCGATTTTCGCCACGCGGACGGGCGTCGCGCCGCGCGGTACGCCGTTCACCGTCACGGTCGCGCCTTCTGGTTCTGACGTGAAGTCGACAGTCCCGGAATCGAGCGTCATGCGCGCGGTGTGCGCGGCAGGCGTGCGGTCGGCGGCGCGGAACTCGAACGTTTCGTCGCGGTATCCGTTCGCGGAAAGCGTCAGGCGGTACGTCCTGTTCGTCTCGAGTCCGGATATGAAGGCCGGCGTCGCGCCGAGCACGTTTCCGTCGTGCGAAATCTTGCATTCCACGGCGTTCCCGGCGCCGTCGACCGCGCGGATGTGCGCCAGCGCGCAGTCCTTGCCGGCGTGCAGGGCGGCCGGCAGGAGCGCGGCCAGGGCGAACGCCGCCGTCCGTATCGCATTCGTCATTTGGACAGTCCTTTCCCTTTCGCCTTGCGCTGCACCGAGAACAGCCTGTCGGACGCCTCCTTGTGCCGCGGGTCGCCGGTGTCGTGCACGGTCCGCATCATTTCCTCGAGGGCGTCTCCGGCCTGCTCGAAGTTGCGCGCGTTCTCGGCTATGTTGGCTTTCGCCTTCAGCCGCTCCCAGCGCCTGTCGACTTCGGCTTCGGCTTCTTTGCGCGACGCCTCGAGCGCGGCGTGCCAGCCCGGCTTCGGCGAGACGAACTCCAGATACGCGAGCGCCGTGTCGTAGTGTTTCATCGCGGTGTAGGCGTTGCCCGGATCCGCGTTGCGGTCTGTCCACTTGGCGTCTCCGTTGCGCCGCTCCTCTCCGGCCATCTCGACGAGCTGCTTCGACGAGTACTGCAGCGGCCAGCCGCGGAATTCGTCGTGCGCGAAATTCTCGAGCTCGCGGCAGAACGCCTCAAGCTCCGGCGGCCGGCGCGAGTTTTCGTAGTAGATGTCGTGCACGGCGCTTCCGCATTTCCAGCGCAGCCGGTACGACTCCACCGCGCCGCCGGGCCTGTCCGGGCCGAGCTTCTCCTGCGGAAGCCACGTGAGATCCCCTTTCTCCAGCCGTTCCGCGATGTCCTTCAGATAGTGGCTCTCCGCCTGCTTGCGCTTGTCCACGTGCCGGTTGGCGTCGGGGACTTCGTCGATTTTCAGGTGCAGCGCGCCGCCGCCGGAGATTTCGAAAAGGCTCCGCGACACGCCGTCCGGCCCCGCATTCACATGTTCGTACGAGAGCGATTCGAACGGCCCCGCCGCCTCCGCGGCGCGCGCGGCGCCGCGCGC
>CADCBS010000117.1 GCA_902799715.1 uncultured bacterium
ATCGACGACGCCAATCGCCGACAGGCGATTCGCCATGCCGCCGGGTTCGTGGTCGCGCGTAGCGCAACTCCATCCACAAAATTCTTTGAAGTCCCGAAATTAACGGAGTGTCTGTGGAGAATTCCGGCTACATATACGATTCGCCCGGACGTCGATCCGCGCGCGGCGGGCGAGCCTGACCCGAACAGCCCGCCGCGCAGGCCGGCGCCCGCCGTCCCCGGCGGCGGTTTTTGATTGTCGCGCCCGTCCAATGTGGTATACTCGCGGCACATGAAGACAGAACGGAAAAACTCCGACCTGAACAGGCGCAATTCGGCGTTCGACAACAAGCTCCGCCCGGAGGACTTCTCCGGGTTCGTGGGGCAGTCGAAGATCCGCGAGAGGCTGATGGTCGCCGTCCGGGCCGCGAAGGAGCGCGGCGAGGCGCTCGACCACGTGTTGTTCTCCGGCCCGCCCGGGCTGGGGAAGACCACGCTTTCGTACATCCTCGGCGACGCGATGGGCGTGCACGTGAAGACGACGTCCGGCCCGGTGATCACGAAGCCGGGCGACCTGGCGGGCCTGCTGACGTCGGTCGAGCAGGGCGACATCGTGTTCATCGACGAAATACACCGTCTGGCGAAGACCGTGGAGGAATACCTGTATTCCGCGATGGAGGACTTCGCGATAGACATAGTGATCGACCAGGGGCCGAACGCGCGCAGCGTGCGGCTGGAGCTGCCGCGGTTCACGCTTGTCGGCGCCACCACGCGCATAGGCCTGATATCCGCGCCGCTGCGCGGGCGCTTCGGGATAATCAACCGCCTGAACTACTATTCGCGCGACGAGCTTGCGGACATCGCGGAGAAGTCGGCCGCGCGGCTCGGCGTGGGGATTGACCGCGAAGGCGCGCTCGAGATCGCCTCGCGCGCCCGCGGCACGCCGCGAATAGCGAACAACCTGCTGCGCCGCGTGCGCGACTACGCGCAGATAGAGTCCGGCAACCACATATCGGCGGAAGTGGCGCGGCACGCGCTGGCGCTGCTCGAAATCGACCCGCGCGGGCTCGATTCGATGGACCTGAAGATACTCGACACCATCGTGAACAAGTTCAACGGCGGGCCGGTGGGCCTGGGCACGATCGCGGTGTCGGCCGGCGAAGAGCCGGACACGATAGAGGAAGTCTACGAGCCGTTCCTGATAATGGAAGGCTACATAGACCGCACTCCGAAAGGGCGCGTGGCGACCTTGCGCTGCTACGAGCGGCTGGGCGTTCCGCCGCCCCCGGGGCTGTCGCGCCCCGGCCCCGTGCAGGGCGTTCTCGGAATCTGAGGCGTGGCCGCGCTTCCCGACATAACGCAGTCCCAGCTGATATCCTGGGGCGGCGACGAGGTCTTCAACCAGGCCATGCACGCCGCGCGCAACGGCATGGTGCGCCGCGCCGAGTGGGACCCGGCGCGGAGGATCGCGCACGGCGCGATAGCGATGCCCGGCGGGCGCGAGATGGAATGCTCGTTCGAGCTGCGCGCGAACGGCCACGTGATCTCGCAGTGCCCGTGCGCCGACAACCGCCGCTACAGCATGATATGCTGGCACGTCGTGGCGATAGGCTTCATGCTGATGATGCGCCGCACGGATCCGGAGCGCGAGGAGCGCTACGCCGCCGAGCAGCGCGCGGCGCGCCGCATTGCAGAGGTCGATCCGTCGCTGTACCTGGAGCGCGGCCCGGACGGCACGCCGTGCACGGTGGAGGTCTCCTGGCCGGCGGACTTCGCGGCGCTGTTCTGGCGCGACGGCGAGGTTCCGCTGAAGGTCCGCCTGCGCGACGACCGCGGCGGAATCCACGCGCCCGAGGACTTCGGGCCGGGCGAGGCCGTGCGCTTCTCCCGGCGTGACGAAGACGTGTTCTCAGTGCTGGAGGACATCTGCGGCGGCCCGGCGTCCGGCGACATCAAGGTGAAGGCGCCGGACTTCATGGACCTGCTGGCGCTGCTGTCCGCCGAAAAGCCCGTGCGCGCGTCCCTGAAGTGCGAAATGTCGGAAGAGGACGGGACGCTCGCGATCTATCCTTCGGCCGAAATACCGGGCGGCGAAGGCAGGGTGCGCACGGCGGACCGCTTCGTGGCGCACGGCGGCAAGGGGTTCGTGTCGAGCGGCGGCAGGATATACCCGCTGGCGGACGTCCTGCCCGTGCCGTTCCACTCGATCTACGCGCACGACGAGATGGTGGCGCGCGAAAGCATCCCGGCGTTTTTCGCGACGAACCTGCCGCTCCTGCGCCGGCACGCCGAGGTGGAGTGCATCCCGCCGGAGGACATGTTCTCGAACGTGCCGGCGGAGCCGGTGTTCCGCGTGGAGCTGCGCGGTTCGCGCGCAAGCCTGTCCGCCGGGCTTTTCGCGCAGTACGGGGCCAGGACGCTGCCGGTGTCGCAGACGGCGCGCGCGGGCGACGTGTGCATTCCGGACCCGGAAGACATGCTCGTGTTCCGCTGCCGCAACCTGAAGGCGGAGGCCGCCGCCGCCGCGCTGCTGGTGTCGATGGGCTTCGAGGCGGACGCATCCTCCCCCGCGCAGGCGCGCTTCTCCACCGCGGATCCGCGCACCGTGCTGAACTTCCTCGGCAGCGGATATCCGGCGCTCCACCGCAGGGGCTGGAAGTTCGACGTGTCGGAACGCCTGTCCGGCGTGCTCGACGCCATGCCGCTCGTGGTGCCGGTGGTGACCGTGCACGACGCGCCGCGCGGCGCGTTCGACGTGAAGATTTCGTTCGACGCCGGCAGGCACGACGTGCCGGAAGCCGACATACAGCGCGCCATAAACCGCGGCGAGGCGTTCCTGCACACGCGCTCGGGCGAAACGCTGCTGATCGACGTCGAGGCCGTGAAGTCCATGCGCGGCGTGTTCGCCGGCTGCCGCACCACGGTGCAGGGTACGCACGGCGGGCGCTTCCGCGTGGACGGCGTGTACGGGCCTTTCGTGCGCTCGTCGCTTTCGGAGTTCGACGGCGTGGAGATCGAAGACGCCGCCGCGCCGGACTGGCGCGAGGCGGCCGCGCGCCGGAACCGCGACGAGGACGCGCACTTCGAGGCCGTCCCGCTCGGCCGGCTGGAGGACACCCTGCGCCCGTACCAGAAGCAGGGCGTGTACTGGATGCGCTTCCTCGAGAAGAGCGGGATGTGCGGGCTGCTGGCCGACGAGATGGGCCTGGGCAAGACGCTTCAGACCCTCACTTGGCTTTCGCTCGGGCGCACCGCGGAGGAAGGCAGGGGCAAGCCCGCGCTCGTGGTCTGCCCGACGTCGCTCGTGGAGAACTGGGCCAGGGAGGCCGAAAAGTTCGTTCCGTGGATGAAGACGCTCGTGGTGTCCGGCCCGGACCGCGCCAGGTCGTTCGCCCGCATACAGTCCGCGGACATCGCGATCACGAGCTACGCCCTCCTCCAGCGCGACCTGGAGGAGGCGTACGCAGGGAAGACCTTCTCCGCCGTGGTGCTGGACGAGGCGCAGCACATCAAGAACCGCCGCACGCGCAACGCCAAGGCGGCCAAGGCCATCGACGCCGTGCACAAGCTGGTCCTCACCGGCACGCCGGTGGAAAACAGCGTGGCGGACGTCTGGAGCATTTTCGACTTCCTGATGCCCGAATACCTCGGCGACTACGAAACGTTCAAGCTCGGCGTGGAAGACCCCATCGCCGAGGGCGGCGAAGGCGGCCGCGCGGCGCAGGAGACGCTGCGCCGCAAGCTGCACCCGTTCATACTGCGCCGCCTGAAGAAGGACGTGGCGAAGGACCTGCCGGACAAGATAATCCGCGTGCACTACTGCCCGATGACGCCCGCCCAGCAGCGCGTCTACAACGCGCTTCTCGGCGAGGTCCGCGGCAAGGTGGGCGACATGGTGAAGAAGAACGGCTACAAGAAGAGCAAGTTCGAGATACTCGCGCTTCTGATGCGCCTGCGCCAGATCTCCAGCCATCTCGGGATGATAGAAGAATACCGCGGCGGCCGGGGCGGCGTGCCGGAGGACGAGATGAGCGGCAAGCTCGACAGCTTCTTCGAGCTGCTCGACGAGGCCGTGGACGGCGGCCACCGCGTGCTGGTGTTCTCCCAGTTCGTGAAGATGCTTTCGATCCTGCGCGAGGCGCTGGACAGGCGCGGCGTGGAATACTGCTATCTCGACGGCTCCACGAAGAACAGGCTCGACGAGTGCAGGCGCTTCAACACCTCCCCGCAGATCCCGCTCTTCCTGATCTCGCTGCACGCCGGCGGCACCGGCCTGAACCTGACGGGCGCCGACATGGTTGTGCACTTCGACCCGTGGTGGAACCCCGCCGTGGAAGACCAGGCGACCGACCGCGCCCACCGCATCGGGCAGAAGAAGACCGTCTACGTGGTGAAGATGATCGCGTCCGGCAGCGTTGAGGAGCGCGTCCTCGCCCTGCAGCGGCGCAAGCAGGCCGTGATCCAGGCGACGGTGGGCACCACCGACGAGGCGATGCTCGAAAAACTCGACTACGGCGACATCGCCGAAATACTGGGGATGCCCCGCCAGGCGGGCGGCGCCTAAAAGCACCGAACCTCCGCCGCCCCTGGCGCGTTTACAATTCCGTATGGAACGCATTGCAGACATATTCATGCGCGGCGGCCCGGTGATGTGGCCGATACTCGCGCTTTCGATAGCGGGATTCGCCGTGATCGCGGACCGCTTTGCCGCCTTCAGGCGGTTTTTCGCGGACAAGACGCCGCACGGGAACCCCCAGGCGGCGCTGAACAGGCTCCAGCGCGGCTTCGGGTTCGTGTCCACCGCCATAACCGCCGAGCCGCTGCTCGGCATACTCGGGACCGTGACGGGCATCATCGGCACGTTCGATTCCTTCGGCGCGGCCGGCGGCGGCTCGCCCATCGCCGCCACGGCGGGGATCGGCGAAGCGCTTGTGACGACCGCCGCCGGGCTGATCGCCGCGCTGGCCCTGCTGTTCCCTTACAACATGCTTCTCGCGATGCTTTCACGCGCCGCGGAGCGTCTGGAGCGCGATGGGGAAGAAGCCGAAGACAAAGCTTGAAAGCCCGTTCCTGCGCAGCCAGGCGCGCGTGGAGATGGCGTCGCTGATGGACGTGATGTTTCTCGTCCTGGTGTTTTTCGTGTACGCCGTGTCCGAAATGGCGGTGCACCGCGGCGTCAAAGTGAGCCTGCCCGACGCCGCCGGCTCGCGCGAGCCCGGCGAGCGCATCGTGGTGACGATCGCCGCGGACGATTCGCTGTCGCTCGACGGCGCGCCGATGCCGCGCGAGGCGCTCGTGGCCGCGGCGGCGCGCAAGGCCGCCGCCAATCCCGGCGCGCCGGTCCTGCTTTCCGCCGACGCCAGGGCTTCGCTCGGCGCCGGCATCGAACTTCTCGCGGCGCTGAAGGCGGCGGGCGTGGACAAGGCCAGCTTCCAGACGTCCGGCAGGGCCGGCGGCGGAGCGGGCAGATGAAGCTTCGCGCCGCCGCACACGCAGCGCGCGCCATCGCGGTTTCCATCGGCGCGCACGCCCTGGCCGCGGCCGCGGCGGCGTGGATGCTTTGCGCAAGAGAGGAGATCGAGCCGCCGCAGCTCGACCTTTCGCAGGTGGATCTGTCGTTTTCCGACGACCCCGGCGAGCGGATCGCACAGGCCCCTGCCCCGGCGCCCCGGCCGGAACCGGAACGGATGGAGGAAAAACAGCCGGAACCGGAACCAGACCCGGAGCCGCAGCCGGAACCCGAACCGCCTAAACCGGAGCCGCAGCCGGAGCCGCCGGTTCCCGAGCCGCCGAAGCCAGAACCGCCAAAGCCAGAGCCGCCGCCGGTGCCGGAACTGAAGCCCGCGCCGCAACCGCCGCCAAAGCCGGTTCAGCCGAAGCCGGAACCGCCCAAACCTAAACCCAAGCCTAAACCCAAACCCAAACCCAAGCCGAAGCCGAAACCTAGGCCGAAGCCGGAACCGCCGAAGCCGGTGCGGCGTCCCGCACCGGAACC
>CADCBS010000118.1 GCA_902799715.1 uncultured bacterium
GAATGGCGCGGCAAACGTGCGCGGCGGGGCGCCCGCGCGGCCGCGCGCGCCCTCAGAAGCTGCGCGCGGTATTAGCGCGGGTCGTCCGCGCACGCCCTGTCGCGCCTCTTCAACTTCTCTATCCAAGAAAGGACGAAACTATGAAACTGTTCGGTCTGCTTACCAAATGCCTCGATAAAATCTTCAATGGGGTGTCTCATTTCGCTTGCAATTCACCCCGCCTGCGCCTCATGCAAAGAAAGTGGCGTTTTGCTTTGCATGACAGTTGAAATGTGTATAGCAAATGTCATTTTGTTATGCATGATTTCCTTCTCATGTAAAGGAAAAGGCGTTTTGCTTTACACGACCCGCATTTCATGTAAAGAAATCCGCATTTTCTTTACATGACATTAGCTATCTTCAAGTTTTGCATGGTTTATCAGCAGATCTGTAAGCTTTCTGTTTATGTAGTAATTCGTTTTCTTGACTTTAACCCGATCCAACAGGCCCAGTTTGACAATTATCTCTAAATACCGCGAAGCCGTAGGGCGAGAAATGCCCAAGGCCTCAATCGTATGGTCAATCTTAGTGTATGGATGGAAAAATAGAGGCCTCCGCTGCGTTCGATTCCGTACAAATCCATTCGCGTATTGCGTGGATGTCTGCGAGCGAAAAGCTGTGCCTCATGGAGCCGCCAACGGTCGGCTTCGGGCAGTGCCTCGTCAGAATCGGACCAAGCATGTCGAGCACACGGACGTAGGACGCGGCCTTGCCGCTTCCTTCCGTGCTCGTGGCGAAGATGAATTCTGTAAACGATTGCCGAGACGTCATTTTACATCGTCCTTTTTCTGGCTCGTCAGATTCTGAAGGGTGTTCTCTCCGTTATGTTTTTCGTCATTTTGGCGGCGGGTCTCGTCGCCGGGCTATGTATGTCGCAACATTCCTACCTAACGGGGAGGATTTTACCAAATCCGGCGGGGAGAGTCAGCAATAACCGCGCCGGAAAAGTGAAGGGCGCAAATCCGCCGCGGAGGATCGACCGTGAAGCACGCGAAGCGGGATGCCGTTTCAATCACGCCGTACCGGCAAGTCTCGCCCCCTTTGAACCCGCCTTGTCCCCGCCGGACAGAACCCGCGCATACGGCAGGCGGTACGTATGCTCAGCCAGTCCAAGCGCCACGGGAAGACGAAGTTCCGGCTCTGGGTCCATGCCCTTCGACAAAGCCCGGAAGTCTGTTTTCCGGCTTCAGATCGCCAAGCGCCGGACGGAACTCCTGTATGGCTTCGGCCCTCCGTCCGGCAAGACGCCCGTCTCCGTCACTTTTCATGGCGGCGCGTCGGGGAGTATGGACAGCCCGAGCCGTTTGAGGTCGATCCGCACCAGATGCACTTGTTGCCGCCCGGACCATGCCGGTGGATCCGGTCCGGACCGTACGCGCACCCATGCCCGTAGCTTGAAGATCCGCACCACTCGCAGTGCTTTTCGTCGTCGCGATGTTCATGTATCCGGCCCGCGCCGTACGCGCATCCGTGCCCGTAGCTCGTCGAACCGCAATGTCTGCATTTTGTCGCCATGGCAGTATTTCCTTTCGCCCGATATTATACCAAAACGCATCTCCGGGAAACGGTCCGGCCACCATGTCCCCAAAGCCGTTTCCCCCTGCCGCACCTTCAGGGGCGGCACTCGCGCAGCTGCAATACTCACGCCCCCACATACACTGCCGTGCCGGCATTGCTTTGCCGACACGGGCCAAACCTCCGGCGCCCGCGCGCGCCGTCTACCGCGAGGCCGGTTTCGTTTCGCGCGCGATTTTCTTCAAGTCGCCTTCTGTCAGCTCTATCTGCTTGAACTTCGGATCGATGTAGTAGACCGTCACGGCGGGGAACTTTTTGCCGAAATCGGCGTTGCCGCATTTCACGGCGCCGCTCTTGTCGAATGAAAACACCTGGTAGACCCAGTGGTTGTGCCGGCTCTTCTCGAAATGTCCGAAGAATTGCGAATGGCGGAAATACGTCTTACAGGAAACCTTGACGAAGTCGGATTTATCGACTCCGTATCCTTCCATGACGGTCTTCCTCCGGCCCTTCGCGCCATTGGAAACGAGAAAATGCACATCATACCCCGACGCATTCAAGCCATTCCCCATCCAGGGGATGATGAACACCTGGTCTTCGGTTCCGTCGTCGTTCAGGTCAAGGGCGTATCCCTCGCTATATCGCCACCTGAACTCATATCCAAGGGCGGTGCAGACGTAATTGCTCACGCTTGTCCTTGACAGCGCTTTGACACCCGCCGGCCCAGCCTTGAATCCGGGAGCCCACGGATCCATCCATGCGCTTGCGTCGAACGCCGGCGCGAGGATGGACAGTATGCTGACAAATGCCAGACCGAAAGTCTTTCCGTTCATTCCGATCTCCTGTACGTGAATCAAGCCGTCTCGCTTCGCCGGTGATTATAGCACAATCCTGCCGCAGTTTGCAAACTGTGGCGCCATTCCGCTCCTCGTCGCCATCAACGAGGTTCATGGTTTGCAAACTGTGGTTGGCGCGGGGAACAAAATCGCCCGGGCCCGGGAATTTCCATGTATTCATCTACAGCGGACGCTACTGCATCAATAAACTCTGGCCATTTGGAGGCACTGCCGGGCCGGCGCCATCCAGCCCGCGCACGCGCAGAATCTCGCAGAACCACGGCATTAGTCTGTCCGCGCCCATTTTTGCGTCCGCCGCCGCCCTGAACGCTTCAATCGTGTCCGGGAACGCGGCGGCGTACTCATTCGAGAACCAGGCGAACGCAGGAATTTCCCAGACGGATTTGTCCGACACGTCGCGCCAGGTTTTGCTGTCTGGCGATTCGCCGTGGTCGGAAATGTAGAACAACGCGGCGGGGCGGCCCGTCGACTCGAGATGCGAGACAATGCGCTCCAGCTGCTTGTCCGTGTAGCGTATCGAATTGTCGTATTCGGCGCTGTAGACGGCGATTGCGGCGTCAACGCCGGACATTCCGCGGGTGTCGGCGCCGAAGACCTTCTCCCCGGCGGGCGTGCGCCATGTGGCGTCGAAATGGCTTCCGTAGAAATGCACGAACACGCACTCAGCGCCCTCCGGGTGCGCCTTCAGCTCGGCAAGGCAGTCGTCAACGACTTCGCAGTCATACACGTTCGCCCTGCCGAATTCGAAGTCCCCCTGGCCGAAGCCCTCCTTCATTACGCCGATGCGCGGCCAGCGGCGGTCGTCGCACTCCGCGAAAAGCGCAAGCTCGGGCGAGTTTGTCAGCCCCAGCGGCTGGTGCATGGAGAAGAGGCACGTCCTGTACCCAGCGCGCCGGGCGGCGGCGAGCGTCCAGCGCATGTCGCATGGCGCCTCAAGCGTGGCGCACGTGCAAAGGTACAGCATGGCCGTGGCCGTGTAGGCGGTCGGAGCGCGGATCCCCGAGAACACGACCAGCTCCGCGCGGCGGGCGTCCATCGCCGGCGTCGTGGGCTTGCCGTAGCCGTAGAGCGACATCCTGTTCCTGGTGGCGGACTCCCCGATCGCGAACACCACGATCGGCGGGCCGTTCGTCCCCAGTTCCGGGACGATCCGCTCCGGAAGCTTAGGACGCGCCGACGCCTCGCCGACCGCCGAATACAGGTTGTACTCGTTGAAGCAGGAAGCGGGGATCCGCATGAACGCCAGGCCGCCCAGCGTGTCCTCGCCGGCGATCGTCATCGCCGCGAACGGCAATGCGGCCAGCGCGGCGAACGCAAAGCCGCGCACGTCGGCGCTTCTGCGCCCGCGCCGGCGCATGATGAGCCAGACGCCGGACGCGAGCGGCACCACGCACGGCAGGGTGCGGAACACGCCCCGCCATGTCGAAAGGCCGAGCTGCGTGCCGAAGAACTCCCCTATCTCCGCCCACGACACCGAATACAGGAAACTCAGCAGCTCTCCGCCAAGACAGATGCTGAACACAAACCACGCATAAGAGTCGACCACCACGAGGACATAAACGAAAACGAACGCCACGAGCTGTACCCAGCGACCGGCCCGTCCCAGGGCGCGCCCCGCGCCGGCGCAGAGAAGCGCCGCCGGGAACATTCTGGCGGCGCCGAACGCAATGTCGTCCAACGGATCAAAGGAACGTTCGGCGCAGACGTACGCAACTGTCAGCAGCACCTCGAACGCAGCAAGCGGCGCAGCCGCGCCGAGCAGCTCCGCGCCGAGCCATTTAAGTGCCCGGAGGCAGGATGCGCACGCCTTCCGGGCGCATGTGTTCTCTTTCGTTTGCATGTTGTATTTGCATAATATAGCAAAATATCCGCGTCGATGGGAACAGGCCGGCCAATGCAACCATGTCCCGCTGCATGCCTACCGCACCCTCAGCAACGTGCCATTGTGCGGGGCGACCGGCTCGAGCCAGACGGAATCGATGGAGATTGAGTCCGTACCGGACTGCGTGTCGTTGATGAACGAAAACACGTTTTCGCCCGCCTTCAACAGCTCGCGTGGAATGGCGAAAGGATGGTCCGTTTTCGTGCCGGGCGCGTCCTTCGTCGCGAGGCGTTCTCCGTTCAAGTCGATGCAAAGGCGCGTTCTCGCTCCACCGCCTTCGGGACCCGTGCGGAAGTGGAGAATCCAGTCGTACTCGCCCGCGAGCGACCGCGGCATCACCGCGTGCCACCATTCGCGCGACTTCGTGTTGTTGCCGGCGCCCGCGTACAGCATCGCGCGCGGCACGTGGCGCATGTTGCCGTCTACCACGTGGTACTCGTTGGACGCAGCCCCCTCGTGGCCGAAGTCCGTCCAGTCGCCGTCGCGCCTACCCACCTGCCAGCCGCCGCCGAGCGCCGCCGCGTCGAGCGTCACCACGCCCGTGCCGCTGTCGATGCGCGTGACGGTGAGCGTGTTCGTGCCGACCGTGAGCGCCGCCGCCCGCACGATCCAGCTCTGCGTCTCGCCCGCCTTGATCGGACGTTTGCCGATCGACTTGCCGTTGACCGTCACGCCCAGCAGGCCCTCCGCCGAGTCGCTCGTCGCCTTCCAGCGGAAGATCTGCGCGCGGCCGTCGTCGTAGCCGGCCTCGACCGGGAACTTGAACGAGACGGACGCCCCGCCCGCGAGGCCGCCGTCCGGGACGGGCCACAGCTCGCCGTCCACGTCGAACCCGCCCTCCGGCGCCTGGTCGGCGGAAAGCTCCGTCGTCGCATCGTTCTCGACGCCCACGCGCCACGTCTCCGCACGCGGCCAGCCGAGCGCCGCCAGAATCTCCTGCTCGGAAAGCGTCCGCTTCCAGCACGCGAACTGCTGGATGCTGCCCCTGAAGCACTTGTATGTGTTTTTGCTGCCCGAACTGGGCGGGGGCATCTTGTATGTGCCGTTCTGGGGGGATTCCGTTCCGAAGCGCAAGACCCCCATGGAATACGGCACGAGGTTCACCGTGTCCGCATACGTCTGCGACGCCTGCTTCAGCAGGCCAATGTCGGTGTTGCCGTCCGGCGTCGTCGGCCCGTCCTTCATCAGGTACGCCGTCACCTTCTGCCCGTCCACCGTCACGGCGAAGTCCACCCAGCCGCAGCCGTTGGAAATCACGAAGCTCTCGCCCAGATCCCAGCTGCTGTTGTACGTGTGGACCTGGAGCTTGCGCCGCTCCGTGCTGGTTTCGGCCAGGCCGAACATCATGCCGCGCGAGGAACCGTAGCCGAATCCGAGCAGCCACTGGGTGTCCAGCAGCGGCTCTGAGAAGTCGGGGCGAAAACGGACGATCCAGGTGTAGTGGCTGTCGAAATCCTTAAGCGGCGTGCCGCACGTCACGGCGCAGGGGGTGACATAGCCGAGCGTCTGCGTCTCGTTCGTCCAGACGACTTCCTGCGGAAAGTAGAGCGTCTGCATCTGCCGCCCCACTCCGCGTCCGGGCAGGCGCACGAACTCGTTGGAGATGACGGGCTTGTGCCCC
>CADCBS010000119.1:0-2956 GCA_902799715.1 uncultured bacterium
CGGCGGAGAGCGTTCCGCTGCGGCTGGAGGGCGAGGCGGTGCGCTCGTTCAATCCGGGGCGCGACGGATTCCGGGCGACGGCTCATATTCGGTGGCAGCGTCTGAAAGACCGCTTTGCGCCCTTCGCCGCGCTGCAATCATGGAAGCCCGTCGGCAGCGGCGCGAAGGTCGCGCCGAACAGGATGCCGCGCAAGGGCGCGTCAGAAACGCCACAGGCGGCGTCGGGCGGCAGGGCATAGAAGAACAACGCCCGGCGGGCGCGGCGGGCTTGTGCGCCTTCTGCGGCGGCTTGCGGCGCATTCCCTGCGGAATGTCGCACGGCGTCCGGCGGCGCGGTCGTGGTGGTAATTGGTGGCAATAGAACCCTCCCACGCGGTGAATATAAGGCTCAATAAGGCACACTAAATAATATAATTACTCTAAGATATGCGCCTTTTGTTTATTTTTATATTATGGACTTATATTGCAATATGTGCCTTTTTCCACTTGACCGCACGGGCGCGAAGTGCGTCAAGCCCTTGTAAATAAAGGGCGAAATGAATATCACGCGAAAAACGCGGCGCGGGACGGAGTGTAAAATAGTGGTAATTCCCTATTGATTGCCCGTTCCGAATGTGCTATAATTCCCGCGCGTGCCAAATAAGGCACATTAGAAACGAAAACCAAAAACCAAATGGAGGTCAGACACCATGAGGAAGTACGAGCGAAAGACGAACAGGAAACGGAAGCGCGGCAAGCACGGCGGGTCGCTGGAGCTGCGCGGTTCGGTTTACATTGCGCGGTGGATGGTGAACGGGCAACGCTTCGCCAAGTCCACAGGCGAGACGGAAAGGGACGCCGCCGAGAAATGGCTTGCGCGGCAGCTGGCGAACGTCCGGGCGACGGACATACGGGCGGCAAGCAAGAAGCAGATCGAGACGCTGCAACTGCAAAAGGCCGCGCAGCTCGACGGCGCGATACTGCAAGCGGAGCGGAAGGCGGACGCGGAGATCGAGAAGCTGCCGACCGTGCCGATTGCGGGACTTGCTGCGGAGCTTCGCGCAATCATCGGCGGCACGGTCAGAGAAGGCACGGTCAGCGCATACACGAACGACGTTCGGAAGTTCGCCCAATGGATGAGCCGGAATCACCCGGAGGCGGAAGACATGAACGACGTGACCGAGGCCATTGCGCGGCAGTATGCGGACTGGCTCGGCTCGACTTCACGCGCCACGACCTGCAACCTCGGCCGATTGAACCTCTCGCACACATGGAACGTCATGGCGCAGCGGTACAGGATAAGGGCGAACCCGTGGCAATCGGTCAAGCCGACGAAGAAGGACGCGGAGGTGCGCAGGGACTTGACGCGCGAAGAGCTGGCGAAGATCGCGGCGACGCTGCAAGGCGAATACCGAACGGCGTTTTTCGTGGGGTGCTTTACGGGCTTGCGGCTTTCGGACGCGGCGACGCTCACATGGGAAAGCATAGACCTCGACGCTGGCGTCGTGACGCTGCGCCCGATAAAGACGGCGCGGACGAGCGGGCGGTATGTGCATATCCCGATTGTGCCGGAGTTCTACGCGGTGCTTTCCGCAGTCCCGGCGGACAGGCGGCGCGGGTATCTCATGCCGGAGATCGCGCAGCGGTACAGGGAACGCCGCGCCGCGCTTTCGACCGAGTTTGTGGACATGTTCGAGGCCGCAGGGATCGAGACGCGCACGGACGGCGGCAAGGGCAAGCCCGCGCGGAACGTCGTGGGCTTTCATTCCCTGCGCCACACGTTCGTCAGCATAGCGGCGAACGCGGGCATTCCGTTCGCAATCGTTCAGGCCATCGTCGGCCATTCAGCGGCGAAGATGTCGGAGCATTACTTCCACGAAAACCGCGACGCGACCGCGCTGGCGTTCCGCAAGTTTCCCGCGCTTTTCGCGGACGCGCCGAAAGCCCTTCCATGCAACCCGGACGCGGACGTGATCGACGCCGAATGCGTGGAGGCCGCGCCGACGGCGGAAACGCGCCGCGCCGCGCTCGAGGCCGCGCTTGCCGAGATCGTGCGGCACGGCGACGGGGCGGAGCGCAGGGCGACCGCCGAACGGCTTGCGCTGGCGGCGCGTGAACTTGCGCACGGCGCGGAGGTCGGGGCATGAGCGCGGAATCGCGCAGGGAAGCGCACAGGCGCGCGCAGGGCGCGGACGCGCTGCAAGGCCGTTTTTCGCGCCCTTGCGACGCGCCGCGTTTTGTGGTATCATTTACGGGCTTTCGGCAAACGCCGGACGGGAAGTCAGACACCCGAACCGCGAAACAAAAGAAGAGCTTGCGCCCTGCGCCATCGGTTTACCCTTCGCGGGTATGTCTGACCCGGTGGCGCGGGGCGTTTATCATGAGGTCAGACACATGAAGAAGTACACGAAACGACAAGAGGAGGCGGCGGCGCGAATGCTGGCGGCGATGCCGCAGGGCGCACAGGCAGCGGCGCGGAGGCTTGCCGACAGGCACGGCACGACGCCCGTCGAAGAGGTGGCGCGGGTGAACGCCAGCATGAGGCGCGTATGCAGACGCGGCGACGCGGAGCGCGACATAGGCGTTCCGAAGGCGACGCCGGGCGAACTGCGCGAAGCGTTGCGGCGCGAGGCAAGGCGGCGCGGGTGTTCCGCTTGCGAAGTGCTGCGACAGGAAAAGGCCGCACACCGCAGGGCTTGCGGACGCGGCAAGCTCTACCGCGCCGACATCATGGGCGAGGCGTGATGCCGGATGAGCCGACATACAGCTGCGCCAGGTGCGGGCACAGATGGACGGGACGGCGGAACGCGCCGCCGAAGACCTGCCCGAAGTGCCGGACGCCGAATTGGCGGAAGGCGACCTCGACCGTGCATTGCTTCAAGTGCGACCACGCATGGGCGGTTCGCGGCAAGAATGCACGTCGCCCGCCGGAGCGGTGCGCAGGGTGCAACGCGCTCTTGACGCGGTTCGCGATATT
>CADCBS010000119.1:2992-8804 GCA_902799715.1 uncultured bacterium
GTACAGAAAACTCCACAAGATATTTCTGCGGGCGAAAAAACGCCGATAGCGCGGAATCAGATCGGGGCGCACGGGCGCGGCAGCAATGCCGCGCCTCTTTTTTCGCCCTTACGCCGCGTTAGACATTTTTACAGAACGAAAAATCTTTATATCGGCACATTATACCCGCTTGCAAACATGCAATGTCGCATTATGCACCTTACGCGCCCTTGTTCGCCCTTGTTTACCCTTTTGACGGGCGGTTTACTTGTGAGCAAAAAGCTCGGAAAGCGAGAAAGCATGATATGATACAGGCAACGAAAACGGCGGTCGAGGCATTGCTGAATGCCGACCCGTCGGTGACACGCGAACAGGCGAAGGCCGCAATCGACGCGCTGGAAGGTCGCGGAAGCGAAAGCGGCGGCGGCGTTGCGCAAGACCGAGACCGGGTAATGTCCCGCAGCGAGGTCGCGAAGATGCTGAACTGTTCGCCCAAGACCGTGAGCCGCTACGCGGAGCGCGGGATAATAAAGCCGATACGCCTCGGCGCGAAAGGCATACGCGCCAGCAACGGATATTCGGCAAAAAGCGTCGAGGCCGCGCTTGAACGCGCGTCCGCATGAACCAACACACAAACCAAACAAGGAAAGGCAATCAGATGACAAACCAAAAGCAGAATGCACCGGGCGGCGGTTCGCGTACGCTCCGGGCAGAGAAGCCCGCAAATGCGGAGGCGATGATGCGCGAGCTTGCGAAGCGCGAAAGAATCTCCATCGAGGAAGCCCGCAGCAAGTTCGCCGTGCCCGGTGCGCTTCAATACAGCGGAGTCCTTGAAACGGACGTCACGTTCGTAGTCACAGAGGCGGAGGCGGAGAGGCTCGGAATCTCAGAAACGGAGGCCGAAGATGACGAATAAAAAGCAAACGAAAGCCACGGCGGAAAAGCGCGAGATTATCTGCCCGAAATGCAAGCGCAAAGGAACGCCGAAGATCGAGGCGACGCGCTACGAGCTCGAAAAGAAGGCCGCAATATCCATCGGTCGGTGCGAGTGCGGCTTGACGTATATCATGCCGAGGCGAATGACCGAGGCGGAGATAGTGGCCGAGACGGCGCGGCGCAAGGCGGAAGAAGAAAAGCGCAGGGCGGAACGCGAAGCCGAGCGGCGCGAAGTCGAAAGGCAAGAGCGCGAGGTTTCGGGTATCTTGAAAGCGACGCGAAAGCGGTTCGGTTCGCTCGGCGTTATCTGACACGGAAGGGACACCCAATGAAAAAACCTCCGAAGCCGAAGTCCAGTTTGGCAAGCCCAACTGGAAAGCCGAAGTCCAGTTTGGCAAGCCCAACTGGAAAGCCGAAAGCAGATTATTCTATTCATTGGCGCAGTCCGTGGGATCTCGAAACGCCACTCTTGAATGACTGCATTTACGGCAAGGCCGCGAACGACCCGAACATGGACGCGCTTGTGGAATCCGTGCGGAAACGCGGCATTTTGACCCCGCTCATAGTGACCACGAAAAACGTGGTCATTTCCGGCAACAGGCGGACGGTCGCCGCTTGCCGTGCCGGATTGGACAAAGTGCCGTGTTTCGTTCGGGACATTGCCGAAGAAGACCATGAGTTTGCCGAAATCCTCATCGAGGCGAACGAGAACCGCGTGAAGGAGTACGGCTCAACCGTGATCGAGAATGCGGTGAAAAGCCTTGCGGACAATCCGCTTATGTGGATTGCGGCGCAGCGGCTTGACGTGGCAAGATTGCAGCGACGCGCCGTCGGCGATGTCGTGGAGGTGGACGCGGGCAACAAGCGCGTCCGCAAGCAGATAACGCGGGCGAGGGCTTTTGCCGACGCCGTGATCGACATTGTGCGCTCATATTCCGCAAGGGGAATCAGGCCGACCGTGCGACAAGTGCATTACGCGCTGCTGAATGACCCGCCGATAACGGACACGCAATCTGGGCGAAGGTATGCAAACAACGAGGCGAGCTACAATGCGCTGACAAGCCTTGCGGCGCGTTTGCGGGTCGCCGGGGAACTTCCCTTCAATGCGTTCACGGACGCGACGCGACCGCTGCGCAATCCCCGGACATACAGGGACGCGGCAGAATACGTCAGCGAGACTTTACGGCTGTTCGGCGGCGACTACCGGCGGAACTACATGAAATCGCAAGACGTGTATTTTGCCGTCGCCGTTGAAAAGGAGGCGGAGGCCGCGATACTCGAGACGCACATACTGGAACGCTGGCCGGGCGTTCCGCTTGTGGTGTGCCGTGGCTTTTCATCTTTCCCGCTTGTGAACGAGCTTGTAATGGCATACAAGGCAAGCGGGAAAAAACACCTAACGATTATCACGCTTTCGGATTGCGACCCGCAGGGCGAGGATATTGCGGCAGACCTCTCGCAGAAGCTGATCGAGATTGGGCTTGACCCGTGCGCGTTTACGCTTGTGCGGGCTGGACTGACGCACGAACAGGCGAGAAGGTTCAACGCAAGGCCGCAACCGATAAAGGCGAAGGGCAAGGCGGGAAAGACGGTCGCGAGAAGATTCGCGGACAGGCACGGAACGTCTGACGTTTACGAACTGGAGGCAATCCCGCCTCACGCCCTTCTTTCGATTCTCGACGAGGCCATAGAATCACGCATTGACGCTGCTGCATACAACCAAGAGGTCGAAGCGGACGAACGGGACGCGAAGTACATCATGGACGAACGCAAGCGGCTATTGAAGGCGCGAAAGGCGTAATGTCATGGGCGTTTCGGAATCACCGACACCGCCGACAGTCAGACCCGCAGACAATCCGCAGAAGAAGATCGACCGCCTCGTCGCCGCTCTGCTTTTTGGCGGCATTGCTGCGGGCGAAGGAGCGCGACGGCTTGTAGGCATACTGAATGCGGCGGAAAGCGAGAACGAGCGGCAACGGCTTGTCGGGTACTTTCGCGCATTCATGCTCGAACGCCACGCGCCCGTCGGCATGGTGGAAAGCGTCGCAAAATTCATCATGGCTTTCGTCAATCCCTACGCCATAGACGCGCTCCCGTGGGTCAGCACGGGTGCGCAGCGGCGGCTCTATCTCTTCGCGCTGATTGCCGGGACGTGCGGGCGGACTTTCGGCATGGCGAAGAACCGCCTCGCCGCCGCGCTGGGCACATATCCTCGCGCGGTGGACGAGTTCACGCGCAAGGCGTTGCGCTACTACCTCATGACGGTGGTGGAGCGGGCGACGCTGCCGGAGCCGGGGCGATACAGGCGAATGACCGTTTACGCCTTGACGAAAACAGGGATTACGGAAAGCCTTTTTCACCCGGCAGTCAATGACGCACTAGAAGAAATGCCGTGGTTATTGAAAGAGCAACCGACAAGGGAATATCGCGAGAAGATGATACATGAAGTTTTGCAGATTGCGCGTATAGGCCATATAGCCTTTGGCGTATAGGCCATATTTACCGCGATTTTGGCCGCTGCATATAGGCCATGTGGCCTAGTGAGAGATATGTTTTTAGTCCGATAGCAGTATAGATATACTCTTGTTTTATAGTGTGATTATACTTCTTTCGCGTGTGCGCGTGCGCGTGAGGTCGTGCGCCCGCCTCCCCCCGGTAGGTACTGCCGAAGCGATAAGGGATGCGCCCAAGGGGCGCGGTGCCGTAAAAAAATCGCGTGCGGTTTTTTGAGAGGTGGTTTCCGGGCGTGACCGCTGGCGGGCGTTTTGACGGCGCGTCTATGGGCAAGGAGGCTTGACGGCGCGGGTGCGACCGCCACGCTTCCGGGACACCTAAAACAAGGACAAACGAAAATGCCTACACCTACGAAAAAGGAATACAATCTTCTCGGCGTCATCCGCAGCATGTGCGGCGGCGATGGAAGCGAGGATATCAGCCTCGCAATCGAGATGAGCAAGGAAATGCGCCAGCGCGACAAGACGGGCAACCTCAAATCACGCGAAGGCTTCATTCTGCCGGACATGAAGCTGCTGCGCGACATGGGTCTTGCCCGCGACGAAGTGCCGCCGTTCGGCACGGGCGACGCTATGGGGCTCGGCAGCAACGCGGTTTCGACCGACCTCTTGCTGGGGAATTTCATCGGTGCGCTCACGGCGAAGACCTCGCTCGGCAAGGCCGGAATCACACGGCTCGAAGGGCTTGTCGGTGATACTGCAATCCCGAAATGCACACAGGACGTGACGGCGGCGTGGATCTCCGTCGAAAACGGCGACGCCACGAAGACCGTCCCGACGCTCGGCCAGGTTCTCATGACCCCGCATACGCTCGGCGCGTATGTCGATATCACGCGCAAGCTGATCGTTCAGACTTCGAGCTGGGCGGAGCAGATTGTGATTCAGCTTTTGCAGGACGCGGTCGCCCGTGCGGTCGAGGCGGCGATCTTCAACGGCAGCGGCAGCGACGGCGTTCCGCTCGGCATTCTCGGCGTTTCGGGAATACAGGAAGTATCGCTCACGGCGGGCGCGGTGACGCGCGGCGATCTGTTGAGCTTCATTGCGAAGCTCGAAACGGAAAACGTCGATGTCGCGGACGGGTGCGCGTGGATTGGTTCCCCTGCGGTGAAGAAGCTGCTGGCGGAGACCATCGACCTCACGGCGGTGAAGAACGTCGAAGGCACGGAGAATGTCGGCGGCGTTGCGACGAAGTATCTCTATGCCGACGGCAAGGCGGAAGACTATCCGTTCATAACCTCCGGCCTCGTTCCAGCGAAGAAGCTCGTTTTCGCGAAGTGGAGCGACGTGGTGCTGGGGTCGTGGAGCGGCGTTTCGATCTTGGTTGACAAGTACACGCTTGCCCGCACAGGCGGCGTCCGCGTTGTGGTGCTTTCCGATTGGGATGTCGCCGTCCGCCACGCGGAGTCAATCGCGGTCGGCACCGCGCTTTCGTAAATTCCGGAGCCACGGCGGGCGAGTTGAACTTTCGGCATGTACGGAAGACAGGCCGAATGCGCCCGCCGTGGCGTTATTTCAGACTGGAGGGATTGCGAAGATGAGCAAGCAGCATAAGTATTTCGTCACCATTGACGGCGGCTATTCCGAAGGCAAGCACCACGTTTTCTCCGTGCAGGTGAACGCGGAGGTCTTTCATTCGCTGCATGAACGGGCGTTTGAGCAGGGCTTGATTCCGGCTAAATACGTCAAGCGCGTATTGGCGGACGCGGCGAAGAACCCGAAGCGGCAACGGCGCGTCTCGATCTTCGGCTTTTTGTTTTCGTGAACGGCGAGGCGGGTCATGGTTGCGTTTGAGGCGGAAGTTTCGCAAGCCAGCATTGACGGCTTGAAAAAGGCCCTTGACGATTATCAGGCGAAGATGGGGCGCGGGACGCGGGACGCGCTGCGCTCGGTGACCATCGACGTCGTGAAGTCGCTGCGGAAGAATACGCGCAGCGCGCCGAAGCAGGTCTTGCGCGGCGATGTTCGCCTCGGCACGGCAGACCCGAAGTATCTCACGCGCAAGGGCGGAGGCGGCAGGGTGCGCCGCGTTTCGATCTTGCGCTGGTTTAACGGCGTGAAGGTTCCAAAAGACCATTGGCAGCAGGTCGGGACGCAGAAGGTGCGTCGGCGCAGCGGCGAGGTTGTCGAAAGGGAAATGACGAAGGCCGCGATGCTGCGCGAAGCGCGGAAGAATTACGGCGGCGTTCGCAACTGGGGACTTGCAAAGCAGTCTTGGGGCTGGTTCATGAAGGCGCTTTTCAACCAGTCGCTGCAAGACAGGAACCCGAAGGCGAAAATAGACGGGCGCATGGTTGACAAGGCGATGGAAGAGCGCGACGGCAAACTGTCGATCACGATTGTGAACAGGCTGGACTACATACGCAAGGCGATGTCGCCCGGCGCGG
>CADCBS010000120.1 GCA_902799715.1 uncultured bacterium
TTTTCACTCTCCTATTCGTACATATCCAATAAGATCCTCTGCGTTTGCAAAAGTAAATGCTTTGAATATTTGCGTTTACTTTTGCAAATGACACTTGCGCGGCGGCGGATCGGGGAGTAGAATATCGGCCAATGAAAAGAAAAAACAAGCATCCAATAAGCCCGGTGAAGCGCAAAAAAGTCGCATTCATCACCGATACGCCGTCCGCGACCTCTTTTACGCAGCGGATCCTCTACGGGATAGCCGGATATCTGCAGCGGCGGCGCGGCATCATTCTGCAGCAGATACCGTTCGGTGAAATCGCAAACGACGCTCCCGGCGGGCAGTTCGACGGCATCATCTCCAATCTGTCCGCCAAAAACACCCGCATGCTGCTGAAAATGCTGGACGGTGCGAACCTGCCGATCGTAGACATCTCCGCCGAAACCGAAGACCCGGCGCTCGCCCGGGTCGACATCGACATCGTCCGCGACGGCGCGATCGCGGCGGAGTGGTTTCTGCGGCGCGGATTCAGGAACTTCGCGTACTGCGGCTTCCACGGCACCGACGCGTATCCGTTCGACGCGGTTGTCGAAAAGGCATTCACGGAGACCGCGGAAAAGGCGGGGGGCCAGTGCATCGTCTTCGACATGCCGCATGTGACGAACGGGAGCAAGCGGTATCTCCGCATCCTGCAGCTTGCCATCGAGAAGTGGGTAGCCACGCTTCCTCCGCACACGGCGGTGCTCTGCGTCCAGGACCGCCGGGCCTCCATTCTCGCGCAGACGTGCCTGAACTTCGGCAGGGCGGTGCCGGACGATATCGCCATCATGGGCAGGCACAACGACATCACGACCTGCATCTTCGCGCCGGTTTCGATTTCAAGCGTGAATCCTGACCTCGAAAGGCTGGGATACGCCGCCATGCGCCTGCTTGCGCACGCCATCGATCATCCCGCCGCCCCGAAGCTGCGGCCCGTGTTAAGCATCCCGCCGCTTGGAATCGTGGAGCGCGAATCGACTGCGGTCTATCCCGTGGATCCGCCGTTTCTGGCGAAAGCGCTACAGCTCGTGGACGAGAACATGAATCGCCACGTCACGGCGGCCGCGCTTGCGGATGCGGTAGGCGTGGCCGTGTCGACACTTCGCACGTCGTTCAAGAAGGTGCTGGGGACGAGCCTTGGCAAATACGCGCTCTCCGTAAGGATGCGCGAGGCGAGGCGGCTGATGATGGAAGAGCACTTCAGCGTCAAGGAGGTCGCCACCAGGACGGGGTTTTCCTCGCAGGCGTATTTTTCCGCCGCCTACCGCGCATTCTACGGCTGCCAGCCGTCGAAGACGCGCCCTCTGCCGCCGGTGCGCGATACGGATTTCCTGGCCGGGCGCAGCCCGGCCATCAGGACTGGCGCGCATGGCCGGCGGGTCTGACGCAGCCCGGCCATCAGGACTGGCGCGCACGGCCGGAAGGGCTGACGCAGCCCGGCGGGGCTGACGCAGCGGCCATCAGGACTGGCGCGCACGGCCGGAAGGGCTGACGCAGCGGCCATCAGGGCTGTCGCGCTCCGCGCGGTCAATCCCAGGAGAAATCCATCTGCAGGCCGTCGTTGTCGATGGAAAAGCCGTAGAACCGCGAATGCGTCGACGGCGGGTTGCGCGAAAGCTCCTGTTTCGCGGCCTTGGCGTCCGCCGCGGATTTCGCCAGCATGAACATGAACCCGCCGCCCCCGGCGCCAGTCAGGGTGTAGGCCGAAAGGTAAGGGCCGACGCGCTCCGCGATCTCCTCCACGCGGGCGTTGGTGCTTCCGGGGTCGAGCAGCTTCTTGTCGCGCCAGTATCCTGCAATCGCCTTCGCGAACGCATCCGCGTCGCGGCGCGCGATCGCGGCCGCCGCCGCGCGGGCGCCGCTTTTCAGGCTTTTGACGAGAATCGAGGCGAACCCGTGCGGGTTTTCCGAATAGAACGAAAGGACCTTGCGCAGGATGTTGCGCGCCATGCGCTTCTGCCCGGTGAAATAGAGAAGCCCGCGTTCGGCGAGAAGCGACGCGAACCATTCCTGCCCCGCCGGATGCGAAATCTTCACGGCCTGCGGCGTGCCAGGCTTCGACGTCACGAGCTTCACCCCGCCGGCGATCCCGCCGCACTGGTCCTGCCATCCGCCGCCGGTGCGCATCTCCCTTTCAAGCTCCAGCGTCTTCGCGCAGAGGAAGTCCGGATCGCCGTCCATGGCGAGCGCCGCGACCGTGGCGGCGCCGAGGATGGAGCTCGTGCCCATTCCCGATCCCTTGGGGAGGTTTGCGCAGATGGAGATGTCCAGACCGCGCGAGCCGAAGCGGAAGCCCGTCACGGCCAGGGCGCACTTCACGAGCGCGCACCAGTCGGACGGATCGTCGTGGCAGTCGATTTCGGCCTGCGAACGCAGGAATCTCCTTTTGCCGAGGTCTTTCGACACGACGCGCACGAGCTTGTCGGCCCGTTCGCGGACGAGCACTTCGACCGGCTTCGCGCCTTCGAGCCGCACTGCGGCGTTCAGGACGCATCCTCCGTTGTCGTCGCAGATCGGAGGCGTGTCGCTCCAGCCGCCGGCGAAATCTATCCGGACCGGCGCCGTGACGCGCACGGCGGGGCGCTTCCCGGACCGGAGCGGCAGCAGCCTGCGGTAGTCTACCTGTTTCGCAATCTCGCCGAGGCCGTGCTTTTCCCACAGCCCGTCGGTCTTGAAGTTGTCGTCGATATTGTATTTGAGGTCGAGCCACGAATCCTTCCCGTACGGTATGCAGGTGAAGCATTCCCCTTTGGCGAGCGAAAGCGACTTGAACCGGCCCGGCGGGATGTTGGTGACGACGTTGTCGCCGGCGAGATGCAGCGGGCAGTGCGCCGCGTCGACGTAGCGGCCGTCCGAGCCGAGCTTCTCGAGAAGTTCGCGCGTGGAGCCGACGTGGAAGAACCTGCACGGCGAAACCACGTTCACGGAAAACGGGGCGTATCCGCCGAGAAGCATCGCGGGGAACTCTTCGTATATGTCGCCGGCGACGGGGAGCGACGCCATCTTCGCGGCGGTCGGCCAGTCGATGAAAAGAATCCCGGTGTCTATCAGGTGTGTTCCGGAGCGGACGTCGGGCTTCTGGAGGAAAGCGTCGACGGCGTGGAGACCGGCGCTCCTGCCCTTCACGACGTAGACGCCGTGCCGGCGGGCCTCGGAGGCGGGGCCGGGATACGCCACGCCCGTCACGCCGGGGCGCGAGAAATCCGTGCCCGACGGGTCGAACTCCGGCAGGACGTCGCCGGAGACCACGAGCACGCCGCCCTTGCGCGGAAGCGGAAGCGCGGACATCGCCTCTTCAATGTGTTCAAGAAGCGGCCTCGAATCCGCGAGCGGTATGAACGCCTTGCCGAGCGCGGCGTAGCCCGGCGTGCGGCGCGCGTCGCCGCCGGAGTGGCACACGAGCAGCGTGCGCGGGCGCGACTGGCGCGCGAGGAGCCTGCGCAGGGCGTTCACGGTCGCGCCGAGGGAGCCGACCCGCCTGCCGCCGGGGTCGGCGAACACGGAAACGTCTTTCCTGCGGGCGGTCTGCGCCCTGTATCCTTTGGCCTGCGCCGCGTTGGCGGCCGTTATCGCTATGTGGGAAAACATGCTGGCGTTCCTGTATGGTTTGCTTACGGAAGGGTTCTCTTTCCTTCGCTGCGGAATATTCTACCATATTTCCGCCGTCCGCGCCGGGCGTCCTGCGCGGGTCCGGCGCGCGGCGGGGATTGCGGGCGGCTTTTTATGGTATACTCCCCCGCATGGACACCGGAGAATTCACAGACCACGAACTTTTCACGCTCCTGAAGGAGCAGGACGCCGCGGCGTGGACCGTGGTGTGGGAGAAGGCCGTGCTCGCCGAGGCGCGCAGCCTGCGCAGCTCGGAGCTGGCGCGCAAGTGGGGCGTGTCGCCCGAGTCCATGATGAGCGACCTGTACGACGACATGATCGCGAAAGGCCGGATAAACCTGTACCGCGACGACGGCGGGAGCGTGATCGGGTGGCTGCGCCGCTACGTGCGCGGATACGTGATGCAGGCGAACCCCGCGCGCCGCCGCGAGGTGTCGCTCGATTCCGCGTTCGACGGCGACGACGGCGACGGGCGCGCGCTTTCCGAAAAAATCCCGGCCGCGGCGTCAGAATCCGCCTCCGGAACCTCCTTTACGTCCATGGACCCGGACATCGGCCGGAGGGAGACGTGGGAGATGGTGCAGTCGTGCTTCAGGAAACTCTGGAGGAAACACCCCAAGCGCGCCTACGTGCATCTGCTGAAACTGCGGATGAACCTTTCCTCCGCCGAGATCCGCGACATGCTGGGCATAAGCACGCAGGCGAACGTAGACCAGCTGTTTTCGCGGGCGGTGAAAGCCATGCAGGAAGCGAGGTGCGAATATGAAAAAGACAATTGAGGCGCAAGGCGCCATGACTGCGGAGGAACGCGCGTTCATCGAGCGTTTCACCGCCGAGCGCTGCCGTCCGCACGACGAGGTCGTGGCGTCGCTGCGGCGCGCGGAAATGCGCCGCGCGGCGGCAGCCGCGCTCGCGTTCCGCGCCGACTGCGCGGCCGTGCCGCTTGCGGCGGGGACGGAGACCGGCTTCGCGGGCGGCGTGAAATCGCCCGGCGAGGAGGTGCGTTTCCATTTCGCGGCCGACGCCGCCGACGGCGAAGCGCCCTCGTGGCGCGTGGAAGTTGCGGTGCCGCCCGGCGCGTCCGCCGGCACGCCGCTCGAAATCTCCGCGCGGCTCGCCGACGGGCGGCCCGTGGCCGCCGCCGTGCTGAAGATCGCCGGCGCGTCGCTGCGCGTCGACGACGGCGTGGCGTCGATGGCGTTCGGGGATTTCACGGCGGGGATGGAAGACACCGACGTTTCGCTGACCGTCCCCGGCGGCGCCCCCGTCCCCGGCGCGCTCGTTTTCCTGTGAGATGCGTCCGCAGGACTACATCTTCCCTGCCGCGCAGGCGGAGTTCCTGCGCGCTTTCCGCGACGGAAGGCTGGAGCGCCGGGAGTTCCCGGCGTCCCTCCCCCCTTCGGCCTCGGTGGCCGGTTCCATGCCTCCCGTCCACGGACAGGCCCTGCGCGGCACGTGCGTGGCGGCCGCCGTTGTGTCGCTGCTCGAATACCTTGGCGACTGCAAGACGCGCCTGAGCGTGCAGTTCCTCGACGCCGCGACGAAGAAGGTCGAGCGCGACGGCCTTGAAGAATGCCTTGCGGCCGTGCGCGCCGGCCGCCGCGCGCCGGAGATTTTCGAGAAGCTCTTCGAAAAGCCGCTCGGCCAGCTCAGGATGCTTTCCGGCATGAACGGCGGCATGGACACGCCGGCGATGCGCACGTACATGGAATCTTTCGAGCATTCGCTGCGCTCGAGCCTGGATACGGCGGGCGGAAGCCTGCTGCGCTCGTGCTTCCGCGCCGCGGCGGAATACGGCGTGTGCCGCCACATGCTGTGGCCCTACGCCGCGGCGGCGGCGTCAGGCGCGGTCCCCTCCGGCCCGGAATTCCCGCCCGGCACGCTCGATGACGCCGGAAAGCGCCGGCTGCGCGACGGCGCGTACATCCTGCCCGCGCCGAACAACGCCGAAGAGATCGCGGGGCTGCTGGCCGGCGCGAACGGCCGCCGGCCCGTTCCGGTGTGCGTGACGGTGGAGGTCTTTGCGTAGTTGGCAAGCGCCCCCGCGTAGAAGTCCTTGGTGAAACTGCCGGTCTCGATC
>CADCBS010000121.1 GCA_902799715.1 uncultured bacterium
GCGATCGCGCACGGCGGCCCGGCGGCCATACGCTGGCCGCGCGGCGCCGCGCCGGAGGGCGGCGCCGCGCCCGCGCCCGTGGAGTGGGGACGCGCCGAGATCTTGAAGGAGCCCGCCTCCGGCGGGGCGCAGGTCTGGATATGGGCGCTCGGCGACATGGCCGGCGACGCGCTTGAGACGGCCGCGGCGGTGGAGGCGGAGGGCTTTTCCGCCGGCGTGGCGAACGCGCGCTTCGTAAAGCCGGTGGACGCCGCGCTTCTGCGCGCGCACGCGGCTTCGGGCGCAGTGCTGGCCACGATGGAGAACGGCGCGCTCGCCGGCGGGTTCGGATCCGCGGTGCGCGAGACGCTGGCGGACTCCGGCGCGCGCGTCCTGTCGTTCGGATGGCCGGACGAATACCTGCCGCACGCGTCCGTGCGGCGGCTGAAGGAAAAACACGGGCTCGAGCCCGCCGCGATGGCGCGGGCCATAGTCCGTTGCGCCAAGGAGGCCGCAAGATGAAAGCGAAAGCGAAGCCGGACGGCGCCGCCGCGCCGTCCGCCGTGCAGACGCACGGCAGCCCGGGCGAATGGGCCCGCACGAGGGGGCTTCTGAAGCCGCTGTGGCCGCTGCCCGCCGGGGCGTTCGCCGGCGGATTCATGGCCGCCGCCGCGATATTCGCGGAAGGCGCCGCGCGCGCGGCCGCGGCCGCCGCGTTCATGGCCGTGGCGCTGGCGTGCGCCTGGGCGTGGCGCAAGGGCATCCGGCGCTGCGAATCGTATTTCAAGGGGGCGCGCGGCGAGGAGATGGCCGCCGCGGCCCTGGCCGCCATGCCGGGGCCGGGGCACGTGTTCCACGACTTCAGGGCCGGCCCGGGGATATGCATCGACCATCTGGCGCTGCTGCCCGGCGGCGCGTTTTCGATCGAGACCAAATACTGGAACGGCAGGATTTCGGTGTCGGACGGCAGGCTGCTCCTCGACGGCGCGGCCCCGACGCGCGACCCGCTCGCCCAGGCGGTGCGGCAGGCCGCCGCCGCCGCCGCGAAGCTCCGCGCGGCCGGATGGAGCGGCGACGTGACGCCCGTGCTGTGCCTTGCTTCCGATTCGTCGCCCGTGCCCGACGGAACCATGGTCGGCGGGGCGGCGGTGGCGAACGTTTCGGGGCTTGCGGAATGGCTGGCCGGGCGCCCGCCGGTGTGTACGCAGGGAGACCTCGACAGGGCGGCCGGGATTCTGGAGACGGAAAAATGAAAACGATTCGCTTAACGATTCGCTTGTTGCTGGCCGCGGCGTTCGCGGCCGCGGCCGCGTCCGCCGCCCGTGCGGCGGACGCCAAGACGCCCGAGGACGTCAAACCCCTCCCCCACTACGCCGAGCTGGCCCGCAGGCTGGCCGACATAATCCCGGCCTGCCACGTCACCGACATGCGGCTGGACGACGGCGTGTCGGCGAAGGCGTGGACGAACCTGCTGTCGTCGTACGACGCCACGCGGTGCATCTTCCTGAAGAGCGACATCGAGAGCATGGAGCCGATGCGCACGCGCATCGACGACGCGATGCGCGCCGGCGACGTCTCCTTCGGGTTCGACGTGTACCGCGCCTACGTGCGCAACCTGCGCGACTGCATGGACTTCGTGACGAACACGATAGCCGGCGCGCGGTTCGAGTTCCCCGAAGGCGAGAAATACCAGATCCAGCGCAAGGACGCCGAATGGCCGGCCGACGCCGCCGCCCGTCGCGAGCTGTGGACGAAGCGCATAAAGAACGAAATCCTGGCGCAGGCGCTGACACGCCGCCTCGACGCCGAGGAGCGCGAGGCGAAGAAGCCGTCCGGCGGCGCGGCGACGAACGCGGTCTCCGCCTTCCGCCCGGATTCGCCGGAGTTCCTGGCCGAGTCGGTGGAGATAGCCCGCACCAACCTGCTGAAGCGCTACAGGCAGTTCGCGATAATAACCGCCGAGCCCGACGAAGACGCCATAATGCAGAACTTCGTGAATTCCGTCGCCTCCGCATACGACCCGCACACGGCGTACATGTCGCCGGCGTCGAACGAGGATTTCGAGCAGAGCATGTCCCTCACCCTCTGCGGCGTGGGCGCCGTGCTGCAGTTCGACGACGGCGCGCTCAAGATATCCGAGGTCATGAAGGGCGGCCCCATGGAGCGCGACAGGCGCATAAAGCGCGGCGACAGGATCGTGGGCGTGGGCCAGGGCGAGACGAAGGACGTCGAGGACATAATGTACCGCCCGATGAACAAGACCATCCGCAAGATACGCGGGCCCAAGGGCACCAAGGTCACGCTCGAGATAATACCGCGCTCCGACCCGTCCGGCGCGTCGCGCAAGCTGATAACGCTCGTGCGCGACGAGATCAAGCTCGAGGACGAGGCCGCCACCGGCCGCGTCGAGCGCGTGGAGTGCGGCGGCAGGAGCGTGAAGCTCGGCTACATAGTCCTTCCCAGCTTCTACGGCACGATGGGCAAGTCGCCCGACGACGAAGGCTACCGCTCGTGCACCGACGACGTGCGCCGCGAACTCGCCAAGCTCGAGTCGCAGGACGTCGAAGGCCTGGTCCTCGACCTGCGCGGCAACGGCGGCGGCTCCCTGCGCGAGGCCGTCACGATGATGTCGGCCTTCATCCGCAAGGGGCCGGTGGTCCAGGTGCGCGAGGCGAACCGCCTGGGCGTGCTGCAGTGCGGCGACGAGGACATGAAGGTGTTCGACAAGCCGATGGCGGTGCTGATCGACCGCGCGTCGGCCTCGGCTTCCGAGATCGTCGCGGCCGCCCTGCAGGACTACGGCCGCGCCGTGGTGATCGGCGACGACCAGTCGCACGGCAAGGGCACGGTCCAGACCGTCCTGCCGCTCGGCGACCCCAAGTTCGGCGCCCTGAAGGTCACCACCGCCCGCTTCTACCGCGTCAACGGCTCTTCCACCCAGGTAAAGGGCGTGAAGTCCGACATAGTCCTGCCTTCCGTGCTCGGCGAACTCGACATCGGCGAGGACAAGCTTCCCGGCGCGCTGCCGTGGACGCGTGTCGGCTCCGCCTCCTACCGCAAGGCGTGGAACATGCGCTCGTACCTGAAGCCGCTCCGCGCCGCCTCGGCCGCGCGCCTGGCCGGAAACTCCCGCTGGGACCGCCACATGAAGGCCGTCCACTGTCTGCGCGATTCGTCCAAGCGCGTGTTCGTGCCGATCGGCTGCGAAGAGCGCCTCGCGCTGATGCGCAAGGAGCGCCTCGTGCGCAACGAGACCGACGGCGACACCGCCGGCATGCTGCTGCCGGACGGCGGCGACGGCTCCGGCGGCGGCCGCGACGACGATGACGGCGACGACGGCGACGGGCAGGACGACGTGCAGGACGGCGACGGCGGCGAGGACGTGCAGGACGGCGGCTCGCGCGATCCGCAGGCCTCGGCGCCGGAAGCCGCTCCGCGCCGGCGCCGCAGCCGGCGCCGCATGACGACGATACCCGAAAAGGACGACATCGTGCTGCAGGAGGCGCTGCGCGTCCTTGCCGACCTTGTGGAGCTCAACGGCGGCGCCACGATGCCGGTCCGCACGCGCCGGCACGGGCTGGCCGACCGTATCAAGAGTCTGGCGGATCCGCTGTGATCCGCCGCGCAAAGACAATATCCGCGAGGGCGAGGCGATGAAAGAGTTCCGTTTCACGAAGATGCACGGGGCCGGAAACGACTTCGTCATGATAAACGACGCCGAAGGCTCGTTCCCGGTCCACGACCACATGCGCGTGGCCGCCATGGCCACGCGGCGCACCGGCATAGGCGCCGAAGGCGTGATCGTGGTGCAGCGCTCGGCCGACGCCGATTTCGCGATTTCGTTCTTCAACCCCGACGGCACTATTGCCGACCTTTGCGGCAACGGCACGCGCTGCGCCGCCGCCTTCGCGCACGACGAAGGCATCGTCTCCAAGACGAGCATGACCATCGCCACCGGCGCCGGGCTCGTGGACGCCGAGGTGCTGGCCGGCGGCCTCGTGCGCGTGTGGATGCCCGAGCCGCGCAACCGCCGCTACGGCGTGTCCCTGCAGGTGCGCGGCCGGGAGATCCGCGGCGACCTGATAACGGCCGGCGTTCCGCATTTCGTGGTCGAGACCGATTCGCCCGCTTCCGCCGACGTGGCCCGCATCGGCCGCGAGATACGTCTTTCCGCCGAGTTCGCCCCCGACGGCGCGAACGTGGACTTCGCCAGCTTCTGCAAGCCCGGCCGCGCGTTCGTCCGCACTTACGAGCGCGGCGTGGAGGCCGAAACCGGCGCCTGCGGCACCGGCGCCGTGGCCGCCGCCGTGGTGGCCGTGGAGACGCGCGGGCTTTCGTTCCCCGTCACCGTGCGCACGGGTTCGGGATACAAGATGACGGTTGACGGCGACTGGCGCGACGGCTGCGCCACAGGCCTTACGCTCACCGGCCCGGTGAAGACTGTCTACCGGGGCACGATAGACATTGACACGCTCGAAATCGGCGCCGAGATGGCTTGACGCGCCCGCCGCCCGGCCCGGGCGGCGCGCTCAGCGCGGGCGCACGCGCCGCGTGGGCGTGGCCTCCAGCGGGTCTTCCGGCCAGTAGTGCTTCGGATAGCGCCCGCGCATCTCCTTGCGCACCAGCGCATACCCTTCGCGCCAGAAGTTCGCCATGTCCTTCGTTATCTGCACCGGCCGCATCGAAGGCGACAGCAGTTTCATCAGCACCGGCACGGCCCCGCCCGCCACGCGCGGCGTTTCGCGCATCCCGAACGTCTCCTGCAGGCGCACCGCCACCGACGGCTCGTCGCCGTCGTAGTCCACGGCGATCGCGGACCCGCTCGGCATCTCGATGCGCGCCGGCGCCAGCCTGTCGATGCCGCGCAGGTCGGCGCCCGCCGCCGCGGCGGCGGCCTGAAGCACCCGCGCCATGTCGAGATCGCGGAAATGCGCCCAGCGCGAAAAGCCGTCCGCGAACCCGGCCAGGAACTTTTCCGGCGCGGCGTCGATCGCCGCGTCCGATACGTCCGGCCATCCGGCCTGCGGCATGGTGCGGTGCAGGAACTGCATCCGCGAGCGCAGGCGCAGGGCTTCGGGCGTCCAGCACGGAAGGTTCGCGGCGCCTTTCGCGCGCACGCCTTCCATGAGCGCGGCGGCGACCGCCCCGGGGTCCGGCGAGGGGTCGGGCCGTTCGCGCAGCACGACGTGCCCCAGCATCCTGCGGCGCACTGCGGCCACGGAATCCGTGCGCCTGTCCCAGCGCGTCACCGTGCAATCGGACAGGCTGTCCGCGAAAAGCTCCTCCAAGGCGTCCGCGTCCGCCGGCGCGGCCAGGAGTATCCTGGCTTCGCCGCCTTCGCCGTCCAGCTCCGCGCAGGCGAGGAACGGCGAGGAGGCCAGCGGGTCGGACTGGTCGATCCTGGCGTTGATTCCGCATGAAAGGGTGAACAGCCCGGGCGCGCGCATTTTCGCTATGCGGTCTGGGAACGCCAGCGCGATTATCGAGCCTTCGTCCATGGCGGCGGAATCCTTGCGGGGGAAGCGCCGCGCCCAGCGCGCGGCGAGCGCGGCGACGCGGTGCGCGAACGCCCCGCCGCGGGGCGACGCCGCAAGGTCGGCCAGACGGCGCGC
>CADCBS010000122.1 GCA_902799715.1 uncultured bacterium
TGTCGGGCGGAACGGCGACGCTCGCCGGGGCGATGGAAGCCGGCGCGACGCTGAATTACTTCAGGATAAGGGTCGGGCTGGCTGGGACGGCTGAATAGCCCCCGGCCGGCGCCGGCTTCCGGCCGCCGCATCCGGGATGGAACGGCGGATACGTGTTCTTCCCGCAACAATCATAGTGTCAAAACAGGTCAAACCTATTTTGACACTTTTGAGGTTCTGCCACTACCAGCGGCAAAGAGTTCCCCGCCCGCCGCCTTTACCCACTAGTCCATTACCCGAAAATTCCAAGTTCAACTTGAAATTTTCGGCATAGTCTGCTATAATATGTCGTGTTGCGAGAGTGAAATAAGAGGAGTTTCCAAATGTTCATAGAACGGAAAATGTCAGAAACGCTGCATGTTGTTATGGACGAATACCCGATTGTGACTATTTCGGGCCCCCGCCAGTCAGGCAAGACGACGCTTGCGAAAAAATGTCTGTCTGATTACGGATATGTGAATCTTGAGGATCCCGGCTCGGCGGAGTATGCACGATTCGATCCCAAGGGATTTTTGCGCCAATATCCTGCACCATTGATAATAGACGAAGTGCAGCGAGTCCCGGAACTGATGTCGTCTCTTCAGGTGGCGGTCGATGGGCGCCGCGATAAAATGGGGCAGTATGTTCTTACGGGTTCTCATCAGTCTCTTTTGAAAGAGAAGGTGTCGCAGTCGTTGGCTGGAAGAACGGCGATCCTCGATCTTCTTCCGCTTTCGCTTGCGGAGCTGGGGGCGATTGCAGATGGCTTGAGTGCGGACGAAATAATGCTTAAAGGGTTCATGCCTGAGATATATCGTCAAGGTGTCAAGCCGTCCAGATACTACCGCAACTATCTGCGCACATACGTCGAGCGCGATGTAAGGATGATGGTCAATATCCGGAACCTCGCGGCTTTTGAGAAGTTCCTGCGCCTTTTGGCGGGGCGCGTGGGGCAGCTTGTGAACCTCTCGCAACTTTCCGTGGAGGTCGGGGTTTCTTCCACGACGCTGAACGAATGGTTGTCGATTTTGGAAGCATCGTATATTGTGTATCGCCTTAAACCGTATTTCGGGAATTATTCGAAGCGCCTTGTGAAGACGGCGAAACTCTATTTTACAGATGTTGGACTGGCTGCGCACTTGCTCGGGATTTCTACGGCGGAGCAGTTGGGCCGCGATCCGCTTCGCGGCAGCCTCTTTGAGAATATGGTCGTGATGGATGCAGTCAAGCGATTCATGAATCGTGACGAGGACGCTCGATTTTATTTCATGCGGACGCAGACGGGATTCGAGATCGATCTTTTGATTGAGTCTGGCGGGAGACTGCAGCCAGTTGAAATCAAGTCTGCCGCGACATGCCGGGATGCGCTTGCCGCAAATCTAAGGCGCTTTGCGAAAGAAGATGCGCTGACGGCCCTTCCTGTGCTTGTGTACGATGGCGAAGAATATCCCGAAAGGCAGGGCGTCGAATGGGTCAACTTTCGGAAATTCATGCGGTGATTGGATTTCTGCATATTTCACGATCCATTTTCCTTTCGTGGCAATGGGTTGGTGAATTGCGGTCGCGAACGGAGGTTGGTCGTTGGTCAAGGTTTTCTGAGATGTAGTCACTGAAAATTATGGCGGATTTTTCATGAAACCCGCGTGGTCATAGGCCCAAACCGCAATTCCTGAAAGATCAAGTGGCAAAGTCGGGTGTTCTGCACGGCCATTGAAATTCATCCGCACCGTAATCCCAGTTTCGAAAAAATCGCCGGCCATGCAAATTAGACTTGGCTAACGGGGGGGGGGTATGGTATCATACACACAAATCCAAGCATGGGTCTCGCCATGAATGGAAATCAATTGTCGCAAGGTCAGGGGGTGTGATGATGAAAAACAGAGGTCTCGCCATGACAGAAAACCGTTGTTCCGTATTCACAAAAGCAGCCGCATTGGCTTGCGCGGCGGCGCTTTCGGCCGCGATGCCGGCGCAGGCGGCTATTACTACATACCGCGTGCCGCACACGGATGTCGAGTTTACAGACGGCTTCATCCCGACCGGCGGCAGGCTTGTCTTCCCCGATCTTACGCTTGCGGATCTCGACGGGTATTGGTTCTGGGGGCGCATGGCTGGCGGCTACTTGAATGCGCACCGCGCTTTTTCCAACAAGCCGCAGGTCTATCCCGCCGGCGCTACCGGCGAGAATATCCAGCGCATCGATTTCGATCTCGCGTGCAAGGATGGTTCCGCTGTGAAGGCCATCCATCTCCAGCTATACAACAGAACAGCACGGGCGGCGTTTGGGCGAAAACGGTGCAGAGCTGGTATTTTGAAAATGTAAACAGCGCATACTTTCGCAACATATATTATACGGTCAACCAGTCGACGGGCGCGTTGTCGTGGTCTGGTCCCAAGAAGATGGACCAAATCGCCGCGAGCGTTACGGCGAAAGGATATGGCGTATTCACGCTCGGCATCGCGAAGCCTCTCACGTCCACGGCGAAGCTCGTCTTCCCCGGCGCGACAGTCGCCATGTTCGCGAAAAACGCCGAGCGCAAACTTTCCGCCCGCGTCTGCGGTTCGCAAATCGGCTACGACGCCGGAGCAAGCTATACTATAGCGAATGCGGCCGTCACGCAGACCGAGGGCGGCGTCCCGACCGCGCTTCGCTTCGAGGCGCAATACCAAGAAGTCAAAGCCTCGGCTGCGGTGTATCTCAAATGCGCTGTCGTGGAACTGACGAACGGCGATGGCGGCGTCTATGCGCGCATCACGCGTTGCCTTTACAAGACGGGCGCGACCTTGGGCGACAAGTTCATCGACGACGACGGAAACGTGGCTTCCGGCATGTCGGTCGTGGATTCCTCCCTGACCGAGGCCGCAATCGACGGATACAGTGTGTACGGCCTCGAGGCGACGGATCTTGCCGTCTATCGCGCAGAGCCGTCGCACTGGTACGACAAGGATGGATACATCCCGACATCGGGCGGCATACTTGTTTTCCCCGGCAAGACGCTTGCGCAGCTTGAGAAGGCGCAGTTCTACGGCACAATGGATGGAAATTGCGTCGGGCAGGGCTTGAGAATCGCCCCGAACTGCTACAGCATGACCTATCCCGTCCGCTATCCGTCCGATACGGCGGAGCCCGTCCAGAAACTCTACACCACGCTTTCGCTCCAGGCCGGCAACGACCATAAATTCGTCCTTGTGGAACTTACGGAGCAGAGCGACGGCGTCTATGCGACGGTTCCCCGCTGCTGCCATATCACCGATTCGAAAAACGCCCGCTTCAGGAACAACCCCTACAGTGTGGATTCGTCGGGCAACATTGCCCTTGCGAGCGGCTATTCGGCGCATACCGTCGCAGTGGCAGACAAAACGGACGGACAGTTCTACGGACTTACCGGGTTTGGCGTCACGATGACTGCGCCCTTGCCCACCGAAGACGCATACGTGTTCCCCGGAGTCACGGCGGGCGAAGTCCTGCGCGGCGAGATTGTCGGCCTGTCCGCAGGAGGAAACATAGCGTTCGTATCCGAAAAAGACAGGCCTTACGTCTTCTGCAACCGCGTTGTCGAGAGTATGGACGCGCCGACTGCGTTCCGCATAGAAGGGCATTTAAAAGTGCCGCCATACGACAAGGTGGCGGCGTTGAGATTTGCCGACGGCGAGAATGGGCTTGAGGTAAAAGGAGCGCTCGCCTGCTACAGAAATCTCCTTTGGGACAATGTCGGACGCAAGGCCGTGAACGATGCCGGCACGGCGAGATCCGACGAGTTCTCTGCCGCAACATTCGTTTCTCTGTTGCATACCGCCGGCTACGGAGTGCGCGATTTCGGGTTCGCTCTTCCCGATGACGTTTCGGGCGTCCCCTCGTATGCCGTCTGGAACGGCGGAGATCCCGCGCTTGCGGCAAGCTGGACCTGCCGCGCGGCCGACGGCACGGTTCTTCCCGACGCCGTCCCCGACAAATTCACATACGTGACGACGGCAGGCGATGTGGCGATGACGGCCGATGCGGACATGACGGCCTTCGCTTCGTTCCGTCCCGCCGCCAATTCCACCATCGACACGGCCGGGAACAAATTCACGGTCGCCGGACTCGAGCCGTGGCCTGTCGCGACGATCACCGACACCGTAGGCGGCGGCGAACTCGTGGTCGACATCCCGGCGGGCATGGAATCGGTCAACAAGCAGATCGCGCTTTCCGGGAAACTCAAGTTCGTCAAGAAGGGCGAAGGGTGCTTCGTTCCCGTGAAGAGGAACCAGACTTACACCGGCGGCAACCAGATTGCCGGCGGCAAGCTAATGCTTGGCGAGACCGGCTCGGCTACGGCGAGATACTGGGGCATGGGCGGCTATCCCACCGAGGACAGCACGGCGCAGATCGTCCGGATCGACGAAGGCGGATTCTTCGACATCAACGGCAACATCAACATGGGCTTTATGACGACGATTCTCAACGGCGGTATTCTCTATGGATCGACGACTGCACTGGGTACGCGGAAAATTCTTACCGCCGATTCGACGATCCAGTTGTCCGGCGACATGACAGCCGTTGACTATAATAATACTGCAGCCGAGCTGAACGGCCATACGCTGAATCTTGCGATTCCAGGCAGCAAAACGCTCAACTACCAGTCTGCGTGGACGGGGCCTGGCACGATAAGGCTTGTCAAGTCCGGCGACGGCGGCGGCACGCTCAAGCTCGACACCAACAACTTCCCGGACTCGAGCGTCAACCTTGACGCGGCGGAATGCGCCCTCAACATCCAGACCATTGTCGACGTCAACGACTATACGGCAGGATACAATGCCGCATACAACTGGTTCGGCGCGAACGCCGCGCTGCGCGTCCACGGCACGTTCACTCCGAAGACGGCGTACTTTACGGCCGCGACGATGATGGACGGCTCGACGATTGATATTTCGCAGCGGTCCATTCCGTGGTCGGCGCGCTCGTCTTCCTCGAACGGCAACCAGATGAAGATTGCGGACGGCGCGAACATAAGGCTCGTGCTGCCCGAACTGGTGTTCCCCGACGACGTAGTGACCAGCGGGCGCGAAATCGTGCTCGTGACGAACCTGAACGAAAACATCGGCTTCGACGTTTCGCGCATAACGTGCGTTCTCGCCGGTGGTGCGCGCACGGAAAGCGGGCGGACGCTGGACGGAATCACTTTGAAATCGTCCGGAACCGGGATATCCGCCGTCCTGCCGAGGGGCTTCACGATCCGCGTCGCCGAGAGCGCCGAATCGTTCTCGGTCCCGTATTCGTGGATATACGGAAACGGCCTTGCCGGCGCGGAGGATTCCGACGAAGACATCAAGGCGGCGC
>CADCBS010000123.1 GCA_902799715.1 uncultured bacterium
AACCGGCCCCCCGCGGCCGCGGAAGCGCCCGCGCCGCCGCGCCCGGACGGCCCGGCCGTGCCTCTCGCGCCGCTCGCGCCTTCGCCAGACGGCCCGCTCGAACAGTCGGTCCGCAACGAGGTCGACCGCGCGCTCGAACTTGCCGAGGCGTGGCTCGCCGCCCCAGGCGACGACCAGCCGGCCAAGGAGCGTCCCGGCCCCAAGCCGTCCGCCGAAGAGGTGTTCGGCCTTTCCGGCCTTTCGAGAAACGAAAAGGCGTTGCGGCTCGTGTCGTCGCAGCGCGTGGAGAAGGGGACGGGATACTGGACCGACCCCCGCCCGGAGAATACGCCGGGACGGCTTTCGCAGCAGGAAGCGACCGCCCTCGCGGTCTCTGCGCTCCGGAAACTGTAGTCGCCCGCGCGGCGTCGCACTTCCATCTTCCACGACAGAAAGGGCAAAACCGTGTTTCGCGAACTCTTCGGCATCGGATCGTTCCAGGTCCACTCCTTCGGCGCCATGATGGCCGCCGGATTCATCGCGGCCATGTTCCTGATGGACAGGCTTAACAAGCGCTACGGCTCGATGCCGCCGTCGCTCGACATTTCGTCGTTCCTGATGTGGATAATCATAGGCGGCATAGCCGGGGCGCGCCTGTGCCACGTCGTGGAATACTGGCGGCAGGACGGCTTCGCCGGCGACCCTGCGCGCATTTTCAAGATATGGGAGGGCGGGCTTGTGTTCTACGGCGGATTCGCCGGCGCCGCAGTCGCGTTTTTCGCGTTCTGCCGCAAGTACAGGAAGGAGCGGAGCGTCGCGGACTTCTCGGACCTTCTGCTGTGCGGCCTGCCGCTCGGGCACGCCTTCGGGCGGATCGGGTGCTTCCTGAACGGCTGCTGCTACGGCTCGCGCGCGGAGGGTGCGCTGTCATGGCTCGGGGTCTCGTTCCCGCCCCTTTCCGACGCTTCGTACGAACAGGCGCGCCTCGGCCTGTTGGCCAGGCCGTCGCTGCCTTCGCTCCCGGTGCTCCCGGTCCAGCTTTTCGAAGCCGCGTTCCTCTTGATGCTTGCGGCGCTCCTCGTCTTCCTGTACGCGAAGACGCGCAAGGCGGGAACCGCAAAGGGGCTTCCCACCGGCGTCTACCTGTTTTCGTACGCCGCGTTCAGGTTCCTGATAGAGTTCCTGCGCGGCGACGACCGGCCGGAACTCGGATCGCTTTCGAGCGCGCAGATGTTCTCCATCCCGCTCGCGGCCGTTGGCGTGTGGTTCTTCGTCCGCGCGGTGCGGAGCGCCGCGCGCGCGGAGGCGGCTACATCGAAATCCAGTCCAGCTGCTTGAGCGTGTACGCGAGCGCGATGCCGGCGATGGCGATCGGCGCGGCGTATTTCAGCGTAAAGGAGAAAAGCCGGCGGAAGCGGAAGCGCGATCCGTCGGCTTCCGTTTCGGATATCACCCACTCCGGGCCCACTATCCACCCGATGAATATGCATGTCAGGAATCCGCACGCGGGCATGAGCAGATTGTTCGCCGCGAAATCCATGAAGTCCAGCAGCGGCATTCCGGGCAGGATGTCGCCCGAGAAGAAGCCGTCCTTCACATAGCACAGCGAAATCGGCACGAGCGCCGCGCCCATGACCGCCGCCACCACGGTTCCCGCCGGCGCCCTGCGCATGCCGGTGCAGTCGCGCAGCGACGACGTAACCGTCTCCATCGTGCTTACGCACGAAGTCAGGGCCGCGAAGAAGGCGAGCGCGAAGAACATCAGCCCCGCGATGTCGCCTATCTCGGCCCCGAAGAGCGTCATCCGCGAAAACACCGCCGGCAGCGCTATGAACATCAGGCCCGGCCCCTGGCTCTGCACGCCCTCCGGCCCGAGGAACGCGTACGTCGGCGGGATTATCATCAGCCCGGCCAGGAACGCCACCGCGCCGTCGAACATCTCTATGCGCAGCACGGACCTGCATATCGAATCGTCCTTGCGCATGTAGCTGCCGTACGTGATCATTATGCCCAGGGAGATCGAAAGCGAGAAGAACATCTGCCCCATCGCCCAGACCACGGTCTTCCACGAAAACGCGGAGAAGTCCGGCCGCAGGTAGTATTCCAGCCCTTCGGCCGCGCCGGGCTGGGAAAGCGATATGCACGACACCGCCACGCACAGCGCAAGCAGGATCGGCATGAGTATCTTGCTCGAACGCTCGATGCCTTTCTTCACGCCGGCAAGGACCAGCGCCGCCGTGCATCCGGCGAATATCGCGCCGCAGGCGAGCGGGGCGTACGACCCGCCGGATATGAAGCCGCCGAACAGCTCGCCCGACTTCACGGCGTCAAGCGCCTCGCCGCCGCGGAAGACGCGCTCCGCGTACACGGCAAGATACTTGACAGTCCAGCCGCCGACTGCGTTGTAGTAGCACAGGACGATCGCCGGCGCGGCGATCCCGAGCCAGCCGATGCCCTGCCATTTCGGCGAAAGCGACCTGTACGCCGCAGGCGGCGAAAGCCGCGTGCGGCGCCCTACCGCCGTTTCGACGACCAGCAGCGTGAAGCCGAGCGTGGCCGCCAGCACGGCGTAGGTCAAAAGAAATATCCCGCCGCCGTACTTGGCCGCGAGATAGGGAAAACGCCACAGATTGCCCAGCCCGACGGCGCTTGCCGCCGCCGCCATCACGAACGCCATGTGGCTGGACCAGTTTTCGCGGCCGTGCATGGTATCGGGTGCGCCGTGCGGGCGGGGTCGGGATTACTTGGCCTTGGGCGCCGCAGGCGCCGGGGACTTCGCCGCAGGCGCCGTGGGCTTGGCCGCCGGGGAGGGGCGGCGCACCGCGATCGGGGGAGTCGCTATCGTGGCGGGCGGCGAGGGCTTCTTCGCCGCCGGCGCGGCGGCCGGGATGGCGGGAACCGCGCCAGCGGGGGCCGCGCCCGGCTCGGACGGCGGGACTTTCACCTCGATGTTGTGCCGCTTCTCCATGTCGCGGATGTATTCGTTGGCCGCGTCGTTCTTCCTGCGCACGCTCATCATGCGGATAGTGTCTTTCACCGTCGGGATTTCGCGGCGGAGCCTGGTTTCGACGAGGATGTGCGACGCGCGCGCCGTTTCGGGCGTGGCGGGCTTGCCGTCCTTCGCCGCCGCGGCGGGGACGCGCTCCGTCACCTTTATCAGATGCCAGCCGAAGCGGGTCTTCACCGGGCCTGTCACGGTTCCCGTCGGCGCGGAGAACGCCGCCTCGTCGAACTCGGGCACCATCTTGCCGCGTTCGAACGGGCCCAGATCGCCGCCGCGCTCCTTGGACGGGCAGTCGCTTTCGGCTTTCGCCAGCGTGGCGAAATCCTCGCCGGCGTCGAGCCGCGCCTTGATGGCGTCGATTTTCTTCTTCGCCTCCTTTTCCTCCTGGGCGAGACGCTCTTCGCCGCCTATGCGCTTGATTATGGCGTCGATCGCCTCCTGAGCCTCCTTTTCGGTGGGCTCGGGGACGTTCTTGGCGATCTTCTCGTCGAAGAAATGTTTCATCACGATGCCGTTTTCAACCGAGGCGATGAATTTCGCGGGGTCTTCCTGCTTCGCGGCGAACTCGGCGAAAGTCGCCGGGAACGACGGGTCGGTTTTCCGCCTCTCGGCGCATTCGGCGTCGAGCCTGGCGCGCTCTTCGTCGGACACCTTGAATCCTGCCGCCCGCGCCTCCTCGGCGATGTACGGCGCGATCGTCTCCATGTGCACGTCGCGCATTATCCGCGAGGAAATCCCCCTGCGGGCGCGCGCGATTTCGTCGGGCGACATCTTGGCGAGCCTGTCCTGCGGAACCGCGCGCGCGAACACCTCTTCCGTCCTGCGGTCGAGCTCTGCCTTGGTGAGCACGGCCACGCCGTTCGTGGAAATGATCGCGAAGTCCGCGCCCTGCCCCTTGTCCTTGGACGGCGCGGCTCCGTCGCATCCGGCGGCGGCCGCGATCGCTGCCGCCGCGATGGCGAATCTTGTAGCTTTCATCATTGCTGTCCTCCCTCTTTACGCTTCGCGCCTGTCGATTTCCGCCGCGGCGCCCGGAGACGCCGCGGCCGGACGTCACTTCGCCTTTGCCGCGTCCTTTGCGCCGCCGTCCGCCGGGGCCGGGGCTTCCGCCGGCTTGGCGCTTTCGGGCTTTTCGAACGCGGGATACGTCAGCTTGGCGTCGGCGATCGCTTTCTGGACGAATTCCGACACTTCCATCTCTGTCTGGTACGAACGGCGCATTTCGCGCGCCTCGTCGAGCGTGGGCACCTTGATCGGCTTTTCTGCGGCCACGAGGATGTGCGACGCGCGCACCTTCTCTTCCTTCGCGGGCTTGCCGTCCTTCGCCTCCTCGGCGGGATGCTTCTCCGTGACCTTGATCAGATGCCAGCCGAACTGCGTCTTCACCGGCTCCGACACCACGCCCACAGGCAGCGTGAACGCGGCTTCGTCGAATTCCTTGACCATCATCCCGCGGCCGAACTCGCCCAGGTCGCCGCCGCGCTCCTTCGACGGGCAGGCGCTTTCCGCCTTCGCGATCGCGGCGAAATCCTCGCCGGCGTCGATGCGCTTCTTCAGCTCGCGGATCTTCTTCTCGGCGTCGCCGGCGGACTTCGCGATCTCGTTGTTGTTCGACACGATGGCCGCGATCTCCTGCTTCAGCTTCTCCTCGTCGACCTTCACCTTTTCGACGACCGACTTCTTCAGAAGCTTCTGTATCGTGAGCTGGCTTTCGAGTTCCGCCATGTTCCTCCCGGGCGACTTGAACGGAAAGGCCGTGTTGGCGTATTCCTGGAGGTTGGTGACGTTGGCGGGGGCGCCGGGCGACTTCGCCAGGGCCTCCTTCATCTCCTTCTCGGCCTCGGCCAGATCCTTGGCGTCCAGCTCGATCCCGGCCTTGGCCGCGGCGCGCAGCAACGCCGACTTCACGCCGAAGTCGCGCGCGTAGCGCTCCTCGATGTTCTTGCGTATCTCGGCCATCCTGTCGGCGGGTGCGGACGCGAAGGCGCCGCTGGATTTCATCTTCTCGATTATCTCGTCTACGTCCGACGTCAGCCGGGCGCGCGTGAGGATCGTGGTTCCGCCCATCTTGACCGCGGGTTCCGAGGCCGCCGCGGAAGGTTCCGCCGCGTTCAGCGCGATACAGCAGGCGATGGCGCCGGCCGGCGCCAGTATGGTCTTTATAGTCATGTCGCTACATCCTGGTTTGTGTCATTCCGGCTTTCCCGGATTTTCGATGCCCCCAGTATACCAAAACATCCGCCCCGCAGGAACACCCTTATCCCGGATTTTCGCAAGAGGGGAGATGGCGGCCTTGCTGAAGGTCGCGTGGAGGAGCCGAAGGATGCTGTTTCCCGTCAAAAGGCGAATCC
>CADCBS010000124.1 GCA_902799715.1 uncultured bacterium
CGCACAGTACCGCCCCTGCCGCGGCCGGCCGCCGCGGCAGCGAGCCGCGCGCGAGCAGCGCCGCGGCCGAAGCCGCAAGCAGCATCGCCGGCGAGCAGAAGGCCGGCATCCCCGAAACGGCGTCGGCGATTCCGCCGGCGAACACCGCGGCCGGCATCGCCGCCGCGCCGTATTCCGCGGCCAGCCACATGCACGCGGCCAGCACGAACGGGGGCTTCGCGCCGAACGGCGCGCCGGAGGCGCTCTGCAGCCCGGCCGCGAGCGTCACCGCCCCGGCCGCGAAAATGAATCTCGCCGCGAACGCCTTCAAGGCCCCTCCACGAGTATGAACACGTCGTCGAGCGCCCGCGGATCCACGGCCGGCTTCACCAGCGCCTCCGCGCATATACCGTTCGCCGCCATCCGCGTCTCCAGGACGGTCCCCACCTTGATTCCGGCGGGGAACACCCCGCCCAGGCCGCTCGTGCGCACTTCCGCGCCCGGCCGGGCGCCCGGCTCCGGCGGCAGGTTCCCCATGCGCATCGGCTCCACCGCGTACAGCCCCGGAAGCGCCGTTTCGCCGTCCGGCCTGCGCACGCCGCCGCCGGAGACTATGCCGTACGCCGGCTTCCCGCCCGCGGCCGCGAAAACGCACGCCACCTTCGAGCCTTCGTCCTCCGCCAGCAGGATCGTGGAGGCGTGCGGCGAAACTTCTGCGACGCGCCCGACCAGGCCGTCCGGCGCCGCGACCGCGCACCCCGGCTTCACGCCGTCGCGCGACCCGCGCCCAGCGCGGATCGTCCGCCGCGCCCCGGCCGCCCCGCCGTGCGACAGCACCGGCGCGCACGTCCACTTTCCGCGCGGCTTCATGTTCTGCGCGCCGTAGAGCGCCTTGCGCAGACGCGCGTTTTCGAGGAAAAGCGCCTCGCAGTCGGCCTGCGACATGCGCAGCCCGTCCACTTCGCGCCGCAGGGCGTCTGCCTCCGCCGCGGCCGCCGCGCCGTCGAAAAGCCCGCGCAACGGCGCCGCCACGCGCCGCGAAAACCACGACGCCCCGTTCTCCACGGGATACGCCGCCTCGGAGGCCGCCTTGCGCCCCCACACGCACCATACGACGGCAAGCGCCGCCGCCGCCACGGCTATGGAAACTGTCTTTCCGGTTTTGTCCATTCGCCCCGTCTCCCCCTCGCGGGGGAACGGGCGTTCAAGCCTTCGCGCTGCTAACTCCTCCGGTTCCGGTCGAGGACGTCTATCGAACCCAGCGCCGCGCCGGTCCCGGCCGCCACGGCCGAAAGCGGATCGTCGGCCAGCGTCACCGGCAGGCCCGTCTGGGCGGACAGCAGCTTGTCCAGGCCGCGCAGCATCGAACTGCCGCCGGAAAGCACTATGCCGCGGTCCACCAGGTCCGCCGCCAGCTCCGGCTGGCAGTTGCCCAGCGTCGTGCGCACGGCCGACGCTATGGCCGAAACCGGCTCCTGCAATGCGTCCCTTATCTCCTCGGAGGTTATCGTCAGCGTTTTAGGCAATCCCGCCACTACGTCGCGCCCGCGCACTTCCAGGGTCGTCTCCTCCCCGGTCGGATACGCAGACCCGATCTTTATCTTGATTTCTTCCGCGGTACGTTCGCCAATCAGCAGATTGTAAACGCGTCTCATGTACTGCACTATGCATTCGTCCATGGCGTCTCCCGCCGTGCGGACGCTGCGGCTGTGCACAATCCCGGCCAGCGAGATGATCGCCACCTCGCACGTGCCGCCGCCGATATCCACTATCATGCTGCCCGCGGGCTCCGTCACCGGAAGGCCCACGCCTATCGCCGCCGCCATCGGCTCCTCGAGCAGGAACACCTTGCTCGCGCCGGCCTCTTTCGCAGCCTCCTCCACCGCCCGCTTCTCCACCTCGGTTATGTCGCCAGGAACGGCCACCACCACGCGGGGCTTGAAGTACTTGGAGTAGAAATGGCGCGGCCTCACCTTGTTTATGAAATACGAAAGCATCGCCTGCGTGATGTCGAAATCGGCTATCACGCCGCTCTTCATCGGACGTATGGCGACGATGTCCGCAGGCGTCACGCCCAGCATCTTCTTGGCCTCCAGGCCCACTGCGAGAATGCGCTTGGAGCCGCTTTTTATGGCGACAACGGAAGGCTCGCGCAGCACGATGCCGCGTCCTTTCAGGTAGACCAGCGAGTTCGCCGTCCCCAGATCTATGCCAATGTCTGCCGTAAAGAGGCTTTTAAGTTTGTCGAACATCTCAACTCCGTTTCGCACTTTGCAAAGCGAGTCCATATATTTTGCCTGTATTTGCGCCAAAGGTCAAGTGCAAAGTGAAACCGGCCGCCCGCGGGGGCGCCCCGCCACCCCCGGCGGGGCAAACCGGCCGCGCCTGGGATCGTCCCGCCCCCGCCCGCGCAAAGCCCGGCACGAAATAAGATTACGGCGCGGATGAATTTTACTGGCCGTGCAGAACATGTAGAGCATGTAGAAGATTTGCATTCCGCACGGCTCTGTTTTTATCGGCCGTGGCAGGGCGCGTTGCCCCAACGCGCCGCAAACACGCCCTTCACCCCAAAGTAAGATTACGGTGCGTATGAATTTATCGGCCGTGTAGAACATGTAGAATGTCCGTGCCGGGCATATTGGAAATTGGAATTGGATACTGGCAACATTTCCACACTGGCAACATTCATTTTGAGCGCTCTCCGCTCAAAGTAAGATTACGGTGCGTATGAAATCTTGTCGCGGGGGAGGGGCGCGGCGCGCGATTTTGCAGCGGAGGCTGCGGCGGGGGCTTTCCGCCCGGCGCAGTTTCGGCTTCCTGCGGCGGGGGGGGATTTGATAGAATCGCGGCATGGCAAAAAAGAACAGAGACGAACTGAGGCCGGTATCCTTGACGCGCAGCTTCACGAAGCACGCGCACGGGTCCGTATTGATAAAGCAGGGCGACACGTGGGTGCTTTGCACCGCATGCGCCGAAGACAAGGTTCCGCCGTTCCTGAAAGGGACGGGCCGGGGCTGGGTGACGGCGGAATATTCGCTCCTGCCCGGCGCGACCGCCACGCGCAAGCCGCGCGAACGGGCGGGCAAGCCCGATTCACGCTCGACGGAGATCTCGCGGCTCGTGGGCCGCGCGCTCCGCGCGGCCGTGGACCTGTCCATGCTCGGGGAGCGCACGATAACCATTGACTGCGACGTGCTGCAGGCCGACGGCGGGACGCGCTGCGCATCGATAACGGGCGGCATGGCGGCCCTGGAGGACGCGATAGCGAAACTTCTCGCGGAAGGGAAGCTTTCCGCGAACCCGCTGCGGAGGCGCGTGGCGGCGGTGTCAGTCGGCATAGACGGCTCCGGCCCGCTGCTCGACCTCGACTACGAGGCCGACTCGACGGCGGGAACGGACATGAATTTCGTCATGACCGACCGCGGCGAGTACGTGGAGATACAGGGGACGGCCGAGGGGACGCCGTTCACCGCCGCGCAGTTCGACGCGATGCGCGGCCTGGCGGCGAAGGGCATACGCGACCTGTTCGCCGCGATAGACGGCCGGCGCGGCTGAAGAGCGTCCGCGCCGCTAATGCGCGAAAGCCGTGAAGGCGAGCGCTACGAACAGCGCTCCGAGGGCGGCGGCCGCGCCGGCCGCCGCCGCGATCCTGCGATTCTTCGCGGCGAGCCACGCTATCAGCCGCCGGGCGTGCCACGGATAGAACATGAAGAACATCCCGGCGGTGAGGCAGACGTAGGCGAACGACACGACGGCGAGCCGCCAATCGCTCGCTTCAAGGCGCGTGACCTGGAAAAGCGGCGTGGGGAACAGCATCATGATCCCCGACAGCGCGCGAACCGGCAGCAGGTCCGGCATGAACAATATGCACAGGACGCACAGGACGAAGCCGAGAATCCACGGCTCGGCCGGAAACCTGTTCAGGAACATGTCGAAAACGTCTATGTTCATCCGCGCCGTTTCGCGCGCGGCGCCGGCCCACGCGACGGCGGAAAGGATCCAGCCTGCGGTTTTCGCCCTCGGGAAGGCGACTGCCGCGGCGGCGGCCTTGGCGGGGGCGGCGAGCGCGAGCAGGGCGGGGACGAGGAGGACGGCGCCCAGCACGGCGCTCCATATCTGCATCGGCGTCATCTGCCCGCACCTCCCGCGCCGTGGCGGGCCTTCCACGCCTTGGACTTGGCGGTCAGGTCGTCGATGCGCCTTTTGAGCGCGGGGATGTCCTTGTTGCGCAGCCGGTTGAAGTCGTTGTACGCTTTCGTCTCGCCAGCGCCGCCGCTCTTCATGATATTCTCGCAGCGCTGCATTTCGGCGATCTTCGCCTTCTTCTGCAGGTGGGCCTTCACGGCGATGTTCATCGTCGCGTCGATCTCCTCCAGCAGGCCTTCGTAGGTCTTCATGCCGCGGCGGGCGGCGCGGAAGGCCGCCTGCGGGATGTTGATCGTGACGTTCTGGAAGCCGCAGAAACGCATGCATTCCGGATGGCGCAGCATGCGGTTGTCGTCGATCGTCGTGCGCAGACGGCAGCAGGCCGACAGCGTGACTTCGTCGCGGTCGAAGATGAAATAGGTGGAACCGTTCTTGGAGGACAGCTCGCAGGCCTCCTGGTAGATTTTGTACTGGTCGGGATCGGTGAACGTCTCGGCGCTGATGTGGAAGTCGCACTTCGGGAATTCGAACACGCGGCCGCAGCGGTCGCCTTCGCCCCAGACCTTCAGCAGGGAGGACGTGAAGGCCTGCGCCTCCTTGACGTAGTCGCCATAGACCATGATGTGCTCGCCGTTGTCTTCCAGCGTCTTCTGGACGACGGGATCGTAGTGCAGGCCGAGCTTCTCCTCATACTGTTCGGAGAGGACGAGGCGGGATTCGCCGTTCTCCTCCGCGAAGAGGTCCATCAGATGGTTGCCGTTGTTGTCCGTGTCGTTGCGGAGCTGTTCCTTCAGCGAAATGATCGTGCCGTCCGCCTTGCGGAGCATGTAGCAGCCGCCCGGGCCGATGGCGGGAACGGTCTTCAGATAGGTCGGGACGCCCGTGTGGATGTTGAAATCCAAAAACAGCGTCTGGCCACCGCGGGAGAACGCGTTCTGCGAACCGTTGAAAATCAATTCCTGCGCCACCTGATGCATCTGCTTTTCGTTCATGCCGACCAGATACGGCGCGTAGAAGATGTTAATGTACGCAATGCCCAACGCGCCCGCGTAGTTCGCCTGCATGGACGCGAGGAACGTATTCAGATGGCCCGTCAGGACGGACGCG
>CADCBS010000125.1 GCA_902799715.1 uncultured bacterium
TTCTTCATTTTGGAGACGCCAAGCGTCCGCACCCTTGCGGAAAGACGGCCCTAATCCTCAGATCGGTTGGTGGGCTGCGCAACCCACTAACCCATTACCAACATTTTTCGCGGTGTCCTTGAAAACGCAGGGGAAATTTTAGTATAATACCCACCATACAGAAAGACTGACACGATGAGAATGTACCTCGACAACTGCTGCTATAACCGCCCGTTTGACGACTGGCGGCAGATGCGTATTTCATGCATAATGGAGGCAAGATGAACCAGACAACAGACAATGAACTGTCCGTAAAGTGCATGAACGTGCTGATGAATTCCGTGGGCCCGGTTGACGCGGAGCGTTTCATAAGCATAGTCACGAACGCTGCCTTCGACTACACCGACTGGCAAAAGAATCTTTTTGAAGGCGAGACGCTTGACACCCTGTTTGAAAAGGTCAAGAGCTTTCAGCCCGGCACGGAGTTTTGTGGACAACCCGTATGACAAGCCAACGTGCAAACAAACACACGTTGACAATCCAAACCAAGCCGGAAAATTAACATCACTCCGCTCAAGGTGACGGTGCGGTGCGGTAGGTTGTGACGGGCTATGTTGACGACTCCGACCGCTCTGGTGACAGAGAGTTTGCGACGTGAATTGTGCACTTGAACAGGAAGGAGGCACGCCCCACCATTCCGCCGCCAAGATGGTGGCTCTCCATAACGTCCGCCACGCCGCAAGGCGCGGCGGGTGAGTTATTGCAATAGCCGGTTCAGCTTGCGGTCGAATGACACGACTTTGTCGCCGAGGTGATTGTTGTATGCCGCGAGAAGGCAGTCTATGAAATCAAGTTTTGTCGTTCCAAATGTTGACAATGCCGTTGTCAGGATGTCGGGATGCTCCGATGGCACAGAATAGACGCCAAGGAGTACATAGACGATTTCCGCAAGGACTTCTGGCAGAAGGAATGCTCCTTCTCGTATTGTCCGTTCCGCTGCCGGGAATTGGTTCTCGTCGTCACGGAGCATGTAGCGCAGCAGGATGTTGGCGTCAACGAGCGTTCGCATACTTGGCCTCCATTGCCTTGGCGAAAGCGTTGCCTTCAAGTTTGCGCTTGTCGGGATCGGCGTACTGCGCGAACGCGCCGCTGGCCGATTCATGACGCGGCATTGCGATGGCAATAGGCATGGAACGCGTCAAGACGCATTGCCGCGCAAAGATTCTCAGTGCCTCTGCGAACGACGTGCCAAGCTCGCGGAACAGTTCTTCGGCGTCTTGCTTTAGCCCTGCATCCATGCGGAACTGCATGACGGTAGATTTTGTAGCGTACATTGATGGTTCCTTTTCGTGGTCAAGATATAAAGGATTATACTACAAATGTCTGACAAATGCAATAGGATTGTATGCACACCCTTATCCCGGATTTTCCGGGATAAGGGTGTGCAAGATGTAAAATAAAAAATCTAAAGCGTAATATCGCAGCCCATGCCGCAGGGCGGCGGATTGTACGCCCGTCGGCAAGCGGCACTTCGTCTGGCAACTGCCCCGGCGTTTTCTTGTTTGACGCCTGAAAAAACGCAAGTATGAACGAAAAATTACAATAATTTCCGGCACCTCCCGATGGCGGTTTCGGGTATAATGTGTCCATGATGTTGCGGGGAGTGTCCCCGCAGAGTCCAACAAAGAGGTGCAAAATGGGCATAATCGACAGAAACCGTGGCGTGAGGCGCGCGTTCGCGGCGGCCGCGCTGGCCTTTGCGGCGGCCGTGGCGGGCGTGACATTGCAGGCCGAGGCGCGTTCGATCACGGGCGTGGAGCTCGTCTCGTCGGCGGGTGAAATGTCTCTCAACGTGACGTTCGAGGCGGGCGAGCCTGGCGACAGCCATGCGCTCTACATCGCCTACGACACGGAGGACAAGGGAGCCGACATTTCGAGCTGGACTGCGCTCCAGCGAGGCTGCAACGTGGCGGCCGACGCGACTTCCGCGACAATCCCCGTCTCTCCTCTTTTGACGGACGCGGGTTACACGGTCTGCCGCGTGTTCCTCACAACCTCGGCGGCGCCCTACGACACGCAGCTTGAATATCTGCGCCAGAGCGGCACGCAGTACATCGACACCGGCATCTGTCCGGACTACACGACCATTGCTGTGATGGATGTGTCGTTAGATTCCAATAGTACCGCCCAGCAGCGTTTTTTCGCCGTAAGCGGAGAGGACGCCACCGATCTTTTTGCTTTCGACGTCTATATCAATGGTAACACAAAAAGTAAAAACGGTCCCATACGTGGCATCTCTTCCGCGTGCAAGGACGGCGTAGGTGACTTTAAGGCAGCATGCGCATTCAATTCGGATCGACTTTTGATTTCTCTTAGTGCGGAAGAGAAACATCACATAATCATCACGAATCTCGAAACGAGCGTAGAACTCGCTAATAAAACCTATAACACAACCTGCACCGCCACTTCTGCCACTACATTGTACATCTTTGCCCAGCATCACGTAAGCGGCACGACCTTTACGGCCAAGCAGATTGCGAAGGGCGCGAGGCTCTACAGCTTCAGCATGACGACCAACTCGTTGCTTGTCTGCGACTACAAGCCGTGCAAGCTCGGCGACCGCGTCGGTGTGTACGACAGCGTGACGGACACCATCATTTATTCCGCGAGCGGAACCGACTTCGACGCCGCGAACAGCGGCAGTCCCGTCGCCTGCTCGCTCCTCGCCGGCGAGGCGCAGCTCGCCGCCGCGCCTTCCGCCACCACGCTCCTCTCCGACTACACCTGGCGCGGAACCGCCGCGAACTGGGGCGACGCCGACGCCTGGACGAAAGACGGCGATCCAGCGACATGGGTCGAAGGCAACAACGCCATCTTCGCGACCGCCAACGCCACGGCGACGCTCGCCGCCGACGTGACGGCCAATTTGCTCACGTTTAGCGCCGATGCGACCGTTGCAGGCCCGGCGACGCTCACCATCCCGACCGTCTCGGTTGCAGAAGATGCCTCCGCCGTCATCTCCGCGCCTATCGCGAGCGCATTCGAAAAGACTGGCGCGGGCACGCTCACGCTCACGCAGAACCGCACGGCCGCGACGACCGTGACGGAAGGGACTCTCAAGATGGACAACGCGACGGTCGCCGACCTCACGCTGGGTACATACGGCGGCGCGCCTGTCACGTTCGACTACGGCGGACAGGAACTTGTAAAGAATACGCGGGACTATCTCGTCACTGGATCCACTGTCACGCTCACGAACGGCACCTTCTCGACCGCCAGCGGCGACGACCTGAACATTCGCGACGACACCTTCACGATGCCGTCCGTTCTAACGATTGCCAAGGATGCCGTGGTCAGGCAAGGCGCCATCGGGAAGTCCGTCTATATCGTCAATGTCAACGGCACGGCGACTATCAATGTCATTGGCGGCACGCTGGGGAATACCAGTGGTTGCTCTGTTGCCTACCTTCAGCACAAGTCCCCCAACGGCGGGTTGAACCTCAATGTCGCGGAAGGCGGCCTTGTGTATTTCCCGTGTCAGGTCTATGCACTTTGCCACGGCGACAGCGCTGACACGTCCCCGTCGCTTTACATGACGTTCGCAAATTCCGTGTTCAGTGTTGGAACCGCATTTCAGTTTGGAAGCAGCTACAGCAGGGACAGCTATGTTCAGACAATGCCGACGGGCGTTTTCGCGGCGACGAACTCCGTCGTGTCAGTCGGCGACGGGTTCATCGTCGGCCGCAACAAGCGGGACGCGAAGACGGCCGGCTCCCTTACAGTCGATTTCGAGAACTGCGTCGTCACGGCGAAGACGTTCGCCGTCTACTACGACCGTCCGCTCAACAACGCGCGCTTCAACGGCACCCGGTTTGTGTTCGGCGCGGCGAGCGGCTCCTTCGCCGCGAGCGACGGTGAGAGCAACTGGTTCACCGTCGGCACGGGCGGCTTGACACTCGACACGCAGGACTATTCCGCGACGTTGAACGCCAACCTTGGCGGCTCCGGCGCCGTGACAAAGGTCGGCACGGGCACGCTCACGGTTTCGCGGGACCAGGCCACGACTGGCGGAATCTGCGTGAACGAGGGAACGCTGGCGGTCGCCAGCGCGACGTTTGCGGGGCCGGTCGCGTTCGTGGCGGACACCACGCTCGACATCGTCGACTACGATGGACACACGCCGCTGAGCGTCAGCGCGTTGACGCTTCCTGCCGAAGGCACGGTTGCGCTCACGCTGAACGGCGGTGCGTTCGGCAAGGGCGTTTATGCGATCTTCTCTGCGCCGGGCGTGACGGCGGCGGATGGCGGCAAGTTTGCGCCGCTGACGGGCGACCTTGGATACAGCTGGAGCGTGGCAGACGACACGCTTCTTCTCACTGTCGGCGATATTTCGGGCAACTACTGGACCGGGCGTGGTGGCGACGGCAGGATGTCAAACGCCGCGAACTGGCTGAACGGAGTCCCGGCGGCGGGCGAGGACATCGACCTCTCCTTTGTTTCGTCCGCCACCACGATCGTTGCCGATACGGGCAGGGCGTTCGGCGCGGTGACGATGGGCGACGGCGTGATTACGTTCACGAATTCGCTTGCGGCGACCTCTATCAGCGACACGTCAAAGGTCGCGGTCGCCGCGGATTCCACCGTCACGCTTGAAGGGAATCTCGTCATCGACACGACATCGGGAAATAAATACATCGTCAACAGCGTCGCCGACGGCGGCAAGTTCAAGGTGACCGGGAAGATTCGCGCGATCGGCACTAATAATTTGTGGCCGTCGATGGTCACATGCAACGGAGCGATAGAGGCGAGCGGCCTTGTCTCCGCCGTGTCCGGATCCGACTTATGGTCTTTCCGTCTTTCGAACAGCGGCGGACACATCGGCAAGTGGATAATCGGCGAAGACGGGCTTGTCTGCGATGGTGCCGCTGGGTTCTGGGTGCACGACAACGCAAATGACCGCACAGAAATCCAGGCGGCCGCCGACTTCACGATACAGGACGCCTGGATCGGATTGAGCAAGTCAGCGCCTACGTTCACAATTCAGACTACGTCGCCGGACGGCATCGCGCGCACAATCACCGCGAAAACCGGCTTCGTCGCCCACGCAACAAAAGGCCCGTGCAATCTTGATGTCTGCGGCTCGGGGACGTTCCTGTGCGACTACACCGCACAGGCGTTCGGCAACGGCAGCCCCAAGGCATTTTCTGGAGCGATTATGGTGAAAGACACTGCGACGTTTGCGGTAAACCCTGAAAAGTACCCCACCACCGGCGCGATTAGTGTCACCAACGAGGCGACATTCAAGGTGGCGCAATCCGGCGCCGTGACGCTCGTCGGCAACCTTTCGCTTGCGGACGGTACGGCGCTTGCGTTCAACTTCACCGACCGGAACACGACTCCGCTGCTTGCGCTTTCGAGCGGCAATACGCTGACGGCGAGCGGCGCGGTGAACGTCAAGATCTCCGGCGAAGTCTGGCCGAGGGGCGGCGAGTATCGCCTTACCGCCTGCGGGGGCTTTGATGCGGAAGGCGTGACGGTTTCGCTCGCAGAAGGCGCGCCGAATTGGGCGCGCGGCGTTTCCGTCGACGGCGACGGAAACATCGTCCTCGACGTCAAGTCGAAAGGCTTGACGGTCATCATAAAGTGATTCCAGGAACATGAAGACGCGCTTTGGATTCGCCGTCGCCGCGGGACTGGCGTTCGCCCTTTCCGCGGGCGGGGGCGATGCGGCCGGCGCCGCGGTCGCTCCGCAGGGGACGGAGCTGTTCAAGTGCCAGGTGCATCGCGGCGGCGGACGCGACACGCGCCCCGACAACGCGCTGGAGACGTTCCTTTGGTGCTGGGGGCACGGCGTCGCGCCGGAGGCCGACGCCCGGCTCACAAAGGACGGCGTCGCCATCGCCCTGCACGACGCGACGCTCAAGCGCGTCGGGCGCGGCATTCCCAAGAGCCTTGCGACGGCGATGATAAAGGACCTGGACTGGGCGCAGATCCGGGACGTGGACACCGGCTCGTATCTCGATCCGTCGTATTCGTCCGTGCGCATCACGACGATCGACTCCGTGCTCGCCGCGATGGCGGGACGTCCCGACAGG
>CADCBS010000126.1 GCA_902799715.1 uncultured bacterium
TTACGGCAAGATATACGGAGGCATACGTGTCGGCAAGAAGGATGCAAACAGCCAACAGTGGTATTTCTTCTTCAAATCCTACGCTTTGAATCCGGTGCCAGGCGACACGAATCTGGAAGCAGACACCGAAGGAAGGACTACGCTTGTGGATGAAATGCGAAACGAAAAGGGTTCCGGTTTCCCGTGATGGCAACGCCGAGAAAACCGCGCTCGAAAAACACCTTCTGCGCCGGGCAAAGCACTTCTATGAAGTCAATCTCCTCGACACCGCCCAATTCATGGCGTGAGCACTGCAACCGCAGGCGAGGCGATTGCACTTACTCCGCCATCAACTCCGCCATCGACACGAATCCAAGGCCGTTGGCGGATTCAGGCGTACCGACAATCAAGTGGTCCATCAATTCCAATCCTACGAGATTCGCGCCGTCTTTGAGCTTGACCGTTGTATCGTAATCGGCCTTGCTGGGCGTTGGATCGCCAGACGGATGGTTGTGGGCGACGATGATTTCCTCCGCGCCCGCCTTCAACGCCTCGCGGAAGATCGCGCCCGCGTCGATTGCCGCCGTACCGTCCTCATGCCCGACCGAAACGAGAATCGGCTTGGCAAGAACCTTCCCGTGCGCATCAAGGGGCAACACGAAAACGCGCTCTTCCCTCTGTTCCTTCGGCAACGCCGCGCGAATCATCGCGGCAGCGTCGGCGGGGGTGGAAATAACACCTAAGTTTGCAATCTTCATTTTTCGCTTCCACTTACTGTTCGCTGTTCGACTTTCCACATGAAGCGTTCATCAGTTTAAGCAGCAAAGTCAATGTCAGGATAACGTTCAATTTCAGATTCGATAATCAGCTCGTTTTCTATTGCATCCACGATGTTATGTTCCATCGCAGCCAATGCGTCTTCGCGCTTGGCGAATACGGCAGTGGTAGTTATGTCACACCTTGGCCGCATATCGCAGTGACTTATTATGAGGACGTAGACTTTCATTATTTCCTATCTATAAACTTGTATTGCGATGATTTGACTACGCCGCGATTTGTGCGGCCCAAATTCGTTGTTCAGATTTGATAGCGCGCTCCTCAAATGCGATGCCCGCATCAAGCGGATTCTCTATCACACGCGGGTTTGGAACGTGTGCGAAATCAGTGACAACCTACAAGTAGAATCGTGTTGACAAGTACTGCGCCATTTTGAGCTCTTTTTCGGTTCGCTGAATCTGTCCTGTTGGCGATTGTCATCTCGCTCATGGCCCATCCCCCCTTAATTGTAATGAATAGCGCAAATGTCATTTTATGGCCGGTTTGACCCCTCGCTCCTCGCAGAGCATGTCATAAAGATAGATCGGTCCCTCACGATAGAGGCCAGTCAAAGGATCTTCCATCTTCCGATGCAACTTGGACTTGTAAACCATGTCAAAGGCATCCGACATCATCCGACATAGCCACCCCCTCATAACGGGCGACACACTCAACAAGATCGGATGTCGCTCCATCCAAAAGTATCTGCTGTTCACTGTTCATGCCAAACCTCCTTCAATGTCAGAAACCTTGTAGAACGCGGCGTGTGGAACGAATATTGGATGACGTGCCATGGCGCCTCCTGCATCGCTTTGAGTACGTCACTCTGCTTCATCAGCCCACTACGATACAGACGAATCATGTTTCGTATCTTGTCATCGGCAATGAAGCCAATCACCACGTCATACAATTTATCGATGTTGTGATCAGGCGCGGAACGATCAAAACAACGGTTAGCCAAGACGAAAGACATCCAATCTGCGTCCATGGATTCAAACTGCCTGATAGACATACCCGCTATGGACGCCGCGTCAATGTCAAACTCAAAGACACTGATTGTTTTTATCCCGTCGCCCTGCCTTCTAGTTACAAGAGAAGCCATCGAGCGCGCGGAATCCATATTGGGCGTCAGATAAAAGCCCTGCCCGAAATCAGTGCCTCTTCGTCCCTTCATTGGAATCGGCTTTGTCACATCGCAGTTTGATCCGTGATAGAGAGTTATCATTTCAACTTTCCCCCGTTGTTACGGCAGACTTGCGCAAGATCGTCAACGAGAGACTCCATTGGAAGGCAACACAAAGGCTCGTGATAGTCTTCAAGATAGGCGAGCCCTTTATATTTCTTCAAATACGCGTATGCGTCGCTTGACGAGATGGAGTAAGCGCGACCAAACTCGCCGATGCTCATGACAATGCTCTCGATTTTCTCGAGCAGGGGCGACATGCCAACGGCCGGTTCCCATTGCAGCAACTCCAACTGCACCGCCCCCTCGCACAAGCGGAGCTGGTCAGGGCGGAGTTTGGTTATGATTTCGGGAAGCCGCTTCGCGAGGCCGGGGTCGTTGCGGTCGGACGATTCGAGATACGCCTTGAGCTGCTTCGCCACCTTCGGCGAACGCTTCGCGAAATCTGCCGCACGTACAATGACTCGCTCCGCATCCTCCGGAATATCGGCCTTGTGCCGGTACTTGTAAAGTGCCTTGAAAAGGAGATACTTCTCGCCGTGCGCCTTGCCCGCAGCCGGATAGCCGTAGTCGCGAATCAACTCCTCGCGTGTCTTGACGCCGACGAACTCCGCCTTGTAGCGGCGTTCGTCCTTCGTGCCCTTGAAAAGCCAAAGCTCGGTTATCTTCGCCGCGTCTGCATCGGTGATTTCATCCTCATCCGAGATAGGGTAGTTGTACCATCCGCGCCAGTCGGCCAGCTGTTCGCCCTTGTAGGTGCCGACAAGCACGACGCGCCCTGCTTCGACCGCCGGGTCTCGCACTTCTACGCTTTTCTGTCTGGTCTTCTTCATGCGCCTTCTATTATATCAAAATCTCCCAAAGATAGGCGGCATGGACATCGCATCCATCTTCGCTGCGCAGTATTGGCGCCCAATGTCATTCAGCGATGCGCCGAAACGGTACAGCTCCTTGTCATCCTGAACCAGAAAACGGTCATGGAACGTGCCGCCAGGTTTCCGTTCCACCGCTTCGCCTGTTGCGGGACCCCCGCGGCGGGAATTCGCTCCTCCGGGCTTAGGGGCGGCAGGGAAGCAGCGCGTTCCACACGACGACGGTCAGGCATGCGACGGACAGCACGGCGGCGAAACAGCCGAGAGCCTTGACCATGACGCTCCTCTCGCGCCCGGCAAGTCCGGCCGCCGCGCATCCGAGGACGATCGACTGCGGACAGATCATCTTGCCGATTCCCGCGCCCATCACGTTCGCCGCCGCAAAAAGGACCTTCTGCGCCTCGCAGGAGGCGACGGACGCCTGAAGCGAGCCGAAAAGCACGTTCGAACTCGTGCCGGACCCCGTCACGAAGCCTCCGAGCGCACCGACGATCGCGGACACCGCCGGATACGCGCTTCCTGTCGCGGAGACAAGCGCGCCGGCGAGGTTCCGCGTCATGCCCGCGGCCCCCATGACCTTCGCGAGCGCAAGAACCGCGCAAATCGTGAAAAGCGCCGGGGAATAGCGGAGAACCGTCCGCGCCGCGATCGCGGCGACGCGCGCCGGACGCAGACCCTGGCAGAGCGCGCCCGAGGCCCCGGCGGCGAGAATCGCGAATCCCGGCGAGATCCTGCATTCCCGCGGCATGATCGCTGCGCCGCCGAGCGCGAGCACGACGAACGCGAACGGCATCCACGCCCACGCCTGGCGGCGCAGGTCGATGCCGCTCCGGTTCCCCATGAGAGCGAACGCCGCCATAACGGCGATGCCGCCTGCGATGTCGGGAAGTTCGCAGCCCAGCAGCGGCGCGACCGCCGCCCACGCCGAAAGGAATGCGACGTCCGCGACAAGCGCGAGCCGCCAGCATTCGCGCACGCCGCGCCATCCGTCGACTATCGCGAGTATCAGGAACGGGGAAAGCGACGTAGCCGCGAGCTGGAGAAACGCGATCGCGGCCGACAGCTGCGAAACATCGGCGCCCGCCTCGCCCGCGAGCACCATCGTCGGCACGCCTGCGGAGCCGAACGCGGTCGGCGTGGTGTTCGCGACAAGGCAGCAGAGGACGGCCTTGACAGGGTCGAATCCGATGCCCACGAGAATCGCGCACGGGATCGCCACCGCCGTCCCGAACCCAGCCATGCCTTCCATGAAGCCGCCGAACCCCCACGCGACGAGAAGCGCCTGGAAGCGCCTGTCGCCGGAGAGCCGCGAAAGGCCGCCTTTGATTTCTGCGATCGCGCCCGATTCGACGGTGGCGGCATAGGTGAAGAGCGCGGCGACGATGACGAGCCCTATCGGGAACAGCCCCGTCGCGGCCCCCGACGCCGCGCATTGCGCGACCGCCGCGCATGGCAGGCCGAAACAGGACGCCGCCACCGCCGCGCCTGCGGCGAAGGCCGCGAGCGCGGCGCACCACGCGGGCAGCCCGAATCCTGCAAGCGCGGCGACCAGCACCGCGACCGGCAATATGGAAAGCATCGTGTCCATGACGCAACTTCACTCCTGCGCGGAATCGCGGAACCGTCCCGCGGAAATGCCGGACCTTTTTCCGAAACGGCGAGACATGGCGGCTAACGGACGGCGAGCGACCGGATGTCCGCCGCGAAGGACGGGTAGGACTCCGACAGTATCTCCGCGTTGCGGACCGTGACGCCTTCCGGCGCGGCGAGCCCGGCCACGGCCATCGACATCGCGAGCCTGTGGTCGCCGCCCGCCTCGGCGACGCCGCCGCGGAGCGTTCCGCCGCGGACGGAGAATCCGTCCGGCGACTCTTCCGCTTCGGCGCCGAGCGCGCGCAGGTTGCGCACGATGGCGGCGATGCGGTCGGACTCCTTGCCGCGCAGCTCTGCGGCGTCGCGCACCGTGGTGACGCCTTCCGCGAACGCGGCGACCGCTGCGATCGCCGGGAATTCGTCTATCGCGCGGACGACCATGCCGCCCGAGACGTCTATCGCCTTCAGCGGGCGCGCCCGCAGCAGGACGTCGCCGACCGGCTCGCCGGCGCAGTCGCGCACGCCGGAGACGGCGACCTCCGCGCCCATCGCAGACAGGCAGTCGAGGATTCCGGTCCTGCCGGGGTTCAGGCAGACGCCGCGCACGGCGACCTCCGAGCCGGGTACGATCGCGGCGGCGGCGAGGGCGAACGCCGCGCTGGAGATGTCGCCCGGGAGCGAGATGCGGAGCGGGGCGAGGGGGCGTTCGAGCGGCTCGACGCGGATTGCGTGCGGGCCGGCCTCCGGCGCGGCCCGCACGCAGGCGCCCATGTGGCGGAGCATCCGTTCAGTGTGGTCGCGCGAAGGGCCCGGCTCGCGGATGGTGCTGGGGCCGGACGCGCCGAGCGCCGCGAGCGCGATGCACGATTTCACCTGGGCGCTGGCGACCGGGATGGAGCCGTCGAACGGGGAAAGCGGCCTGCCGTCCGGGCGAGCCGCGACGTCTATCGGCGCAGTTCCGCCGGGGGCGGTGGATATTTCCGCGCCCATTTCGCGCAGCGGGGCGGCGATGCGCTCCATGGGCCTGCGGCGCAGGCCGGCGGAACCGTCCATCCGCGCGCCCGTGCCGGTCATGGCGAGCGCGCCGGCGAGCATGCGCATCGTTGTCCCGGAGTTGCCGCAGAACGCCGTAGCGCCGGCGGCGGGGAACGGACGGCCTGCGGTTCCGGAAAGGCGGAGCGTGCCGTCATCGAGCGAAGACGGCACGCCGAGCGCGGCGAGGGCGTTGCGCATCGCGCGGGTCACGCCGCTGTCGGGGAAGCGCGCGATCGCGGATTCGCCGCCGGCGAGCGCGGCGAAAAGGGCTGCCCTGTGCGCCAGCGATTTGTCGCCGGGCATCTCGAGGGTTCCGCGCAGAGGCGCGCGGGCACGTTCGAATTTCAGGTCCATGGACGGGGTATGGGGCGGGAGGTCATCTTCCGGAGCCGCCGCGCCGGCCGCGCGGCGGCGGGCCGAACCCGCCGAAGCCGCGTGATGAGGTGTTGCTGTATATTTCGTTCACGGTATCGACGATCTCCTGCGCCTTTTCGCCGGTGTAGCCGAGTTTGCCCGACATGATCAGGAGCAGGTTCTCGCGCTCCTGGCGGTAGAGGTCCTCCATGGTGCGGCCGGATTCCATCATTTCGCGGCCGAGTTCGTCCCGGCGCTCGTCGGTCGTGGCCGGATCCATCATCTCCTCGCGCAGGCGGGCCTGGCGTTCGATGGCGTCCTGGAGGCTGTTGTGCACGGCGAGGGCCTCGGGGGAGAATTCGGACGGCTCTATGTCCGCCAGGAACTTCATGCGGCGCGCGGCATTCTCGCCCATGTGGCGCGACACGCGCGCCATGTGGTTCGTGACCTGCGCGTATGTTTCGGGGTCGTTCTTCTTCATTTCCTCCAGGCTGCCGGACATCATGCCGCGTCCGCGCATGCCGCGCCTTTCGCGGCGCCCGCCGTCGCGGCGCGCGATTTCCCGGCCCGGCTCCCCGGCGCCGGCCGTCTCCTCGCCGTCCTGCCGCTGCGGGCGGCGGGCGCGTCTGCGGGCCTGGGCCTCGCGGCGCG
>CADCBS010000127.1 GCA_902799715.1 uncultured bacterium
TATGTCGTCAAGAACGGCGACGCGCTCGACCGCATCGCGCGCAGGTTCAAGACCACGTCCAAGGCCATCAGGGAAGCCAACGGGCTGAAGAGCGACACGATCCGCGTCGGCCAGAAGCTCAAGATCCCCGGCGCCGCGGCGGCCGCGCAGCCCAAGCAGGCCAAGGCCGCGGCCAAGCCGGCGAAGGCCGGCCCTGCGGCAAAGCCCGCCACCGCGGCCGAAGCCAAGGCCAAGCCCGCCGATGAAAAGAAGCCCGCCGCCGGGGAAGAGGCCAAGGCCGCCGCCGAGAGCGTCGAGCCCGCTCCCGCCGACGACGCCAAGGCCGCACAGCCCGAATACAAGAAGTACACCGTCCAGGAAGGCGAAGACCTCTACGCCATCGCCATCAAGGCGCGCGTCAGCGTGAACAAGCTGCGCGACCTGAACTCGAAGCTCCTCCACGGCGACACGTTCGACGCCGGCACGACAATCCTGCTGCCGCCCGAAGCGAACCTGGAATAGCCGCAGGCCGGCATAGCCGGTCCGACGCGTCCGGCCGGTTTTGCGCGGCTCCACGCCGCGCAAGACGGCCGGACGTTCTGTCAAGATGGGAAAAGCGCTCGCCATACTCGCAGTGGCCACGGAAGTCCTCGTGGCGGCGGGGCTTGTAGTGCTCGCGTCCGCCGGGGTCACGAAGGCGGAGATCGTCACGCGCAACGCCGCCGGCGGCCCGAATCCGTATTTCTTCGTGCAGCGGCAGGCGATATGGCTTGCGATAGCGTTCGTGCTGGCGCTCGCCGCCGGATGGTTCGACTACCGCAAGTGGCGCAGCGTAAAGTGGCTGGCGCCGGCGTTCTTCGCGGTCACTTCGGTGCTGCTCGCGGTCACGGTGCTGCCGAAGATATTCACGTCGCTCGAAGTCCCGCTCAGGCCGCTGACCCGCAGCATCAACGGCTCGTACAGATGGCTCGACTTCGGGCCGATCCGCCTGCAGCCGGGCGAACTCGCGAAGCTCGCGGTGGTGATATGCCTGTCCGTGTGGCTCGACAAGATCGGCAACCGCGTGCAGTCTCTCGTGAAAGGCGTGCTGTACACGGCGTCGATAATCGTGCCCACGCTTGCGCTGCTCGTGCTCGAGCCGGATTTCGGCTCCGCAATGGTAGTGTGCGTGCTTTCATTCGCGCTGATGTTCTACAGCGGCGTGAGGTTCCTGCATCTCGCCGGGCTCGGGCTGTCCATATCGCTGCCGATAATGTGCATGATCGCCCTGAACGACAACCGGCGGCAGCGTCTGCTCGCGTGGCTCGCCGGAAACGAGAACGGCGGGCTGGAGGCGAAGACGCAATCCGTGTACCAGCTGAAGCAGGCGATGTGCGCGATAGGCAACGGGGGGCTTTCCGGACGCGGCTTCGGGGAGTCGATGCAGCGCTACGGCTATCTGCCCGAGGCGCACACGGACTTCATTTTCGCGATCGGCGCCGAGGAGTGGGGCATGTGGTTCTCGATAGGCACGATAGCGCTTTTCGCCGTATGGACCGCCGCCGGCGTGTACATCGCGACCCGCGCGGCCGACAGGCTGGGGCGGCTTCTCGCCTTCGGCATGACGTACCTCGTGGGCTTCCAGGCGGCGTTCAACATTTCGGTAGTGTGCGGCACGGTCCCGACGAAGGGCCTGGCCCTGCCGTTCATGAGCTACGGCGGCACGAACCTGATGACCGCCCTGATCGCCACCGCGATCATATTCAACGTAGGCCTGCGCTCGGCCAGGCAGTCCGCCGCCGCGCGCAACGCCGCAACCTTCACGAGGCTGTAGGCCATGCGGATACTTCTGGTGGACAACCTTATGATACGGCGCTGGGGGAACCTGCGCATGGGCCCCGGGCGCAAGCTCGCCTGCGGCGCGGTGCGCAACGACTGGCGCCTGTGCGAATTCTCCGACCGCGACATGGCCCGCCTGCTCGCGCCGCTCGGGATACGCGCGATCGGCGGCGCCATCGCGAACAGGAAGCTCGTGAAGACCGCGCGCAACTTCCGCCCCGACGCCGTGATACTGGGCCACTGCGACTACATAACGAACGAAACCCTGCACGAGATCAGGAAAGCCCTGCCAGGCGTCCGCATCGCGCATTTCAACGTGGATCCGCTGTGGCAGGAACCGACCCGCGCGCAGATGGCCCGCCGCATGGAATCGTGCGACGCGCTTTTCGCCACCACGGCCGGCCCGGTGCTGAAGCAGTGGACCACCGGGCGCAACACCGTGGCCTTCATGCCCAACCCGTCCGACACTTCGATGGAGCGCGAGGACAACTCGGCCAAGACGGAATTCGAGCGCGACATGTTCTTCGCCGGGAACCCGCGCCCGTCCGACCCGCGCATGGAGTTCGTGAAGACGCTCCGCTCGCTGCTCGACGGGAAATGCCGGTTCGACGTCTACGCCATGGACGGCGCGCCGCAGATCTGGGGCGCCGCGTACGAGCGGCTGCTGGCCACCACGAAAATGGCCCCCAACGTGAACCGCCGCGAGGGCGACAAGTGGTATTCGAGCGACCGCATCGCGCACTTGATGGGATACGGCATCCTCACGTTCATATCGGACGCCGGATCGTACCAGGACTTCTTCGAGCCGGACCGCGAGGCGGTCTACTATTCAAGCGCCGCCGACCTCGCCGGAAAGGCGCTGCGCTACCTTGCCGACGACAAGGCGCGGGCGGCGGTGGCGCGGGCGGGGCGCGCGAAATACCACGCGATCTTCAGCGGCGCCGACGTCCTCCGCTTCATGGTGGAGACCATGTTCGGCGAAAAATACTCGCGCCCCTACCCTTGGCGCGGCGAGGTCTACACCTGACCCGCCGCGCCGCGCGCGCCGTCACGCTATGGCGATCTTGCGCGCTTTCGTTTCGGGTTTCTTGGCGACGGTCGCCTTCAGCAGCCCGTTCTCGCACGCGGCTTTCACCGTGTTCGCGTCCGCCAGCTCCGGCAGGTCCACGGACACCGCGTAGTTCACGCGCTGGAATTCCGCCACCGCCTGCTTGAATCCGGCCGGCGTCTGGAACACGGCGTCCGTCTTCAGCGTAAGCGTGCGGCCTTCCATGCCCAGCTCCACGTTTTCCTTGGGGATTCCGGGAATCTCGAAGGTGAACGTGTATTCTTCGGGCGTTTCGTTCATCGCTACCGCGGGAACGACGTAATTCGTCTCTTTGCTCATTTTCGCAATCTCCTTTCTCCGTATCGCAATCAGGCGATGGACAGTTTGCGGACCGTCTGTTCGGCCACCTTGGGCAGTTCTATGCGCAAGATGCCGTCGGCGAACTTGGCGTTCGCCTTGTCGGCGTCGACGCGGAACGGCAGTTCCAGACGGCGGGACCACGCGGGTTTCTCGCCCTTGGTCACCTTCACCTCGCCTTCGGCGGCGGGCTCTTCGGCGGCCTTGCCGGATATCGTCACCGCCTGCGGTTCGAGCGACAGTTCAATGTCCGCCGCGGTCTTGCCGGGCAGCTCCACGTCCACCAGCACCGCGTTTTCATCCATGTAGACGTTCACGGGCGGATATTTTCCGGCCGCACGGTTGCGTACGTTGCGGAACGCGCGGCTGCCGCCGGAGAATATGTCATCCATGAACCCCCACGGATTGTTCATCAGATCGAATATCGTGCTCATGTTTTTATTCCCTTCCGCTTGATTTTTCAAGCGATTTCACATAAGCATTTACCGTGCCAGCGCGCTATCCGGGGGCAAGCGGCGTGACACTGCGACAAAATGCCGCAATAGTGCGCCAGAATGTCGCACCTGCGCGGAAACTACCGCAGGCAGAAGAACACTGTCAGGCCGGCGGCGATGCAGTACGGGCCGAAAAGCCAGAAAAAGCGGCTTTTGAAAATCCTCACGAGGAACGCCAGCGCGAAATATCCCGAAACCGCCGCTATCGCCACGCCTGCGCACGTTTCGGCCGCGCCGACCTCTATGCAGCCCTCCGCCGGGGCGGAAGGCGACAAAAGCTTCAGCAGCGCCGCGCCGGCGATCAGCGGCGCGCACATCAGGAACGAGAATTCGGCGGCGTCGGCGGAACCGGCCTTCAGCGCCCGCGCGGCGGAAAGCGTGCTGCCGGAGCGCGACACGCCCGGAAGAAGCGCCACGGCCTGCGCGCAGCCCATCGCAAAGCCTTTCCACGCCGTGACCGGGCTTTTCCCCTGCGGCATGAAGCGCGTGGCGCACAGCAGAACGCCGGTTGCGGCGAGGAACGCCCCGGTCCAGCGCACGAGCGCGGGATCCTCGAACGTCTTTTCCAGCGAAGAGCCGAAGGCGAAATACACCGCCGCCACGGGAACCGCCGAAAGCGCAAGCGCGCCGGTGCGCCGCCATGCCGCGCTTTCGAGCCTGCAAATCCCGGCGGCCAGCCCGCATATCGATTTGCGGTAGTAGACGAGCACGGAAAGGAGCGTGCCGAAATGCAGCGCCACTTCGAGATCCGCGCCAGGGGTGTTCAGCCCGAGGAGGTTCTTGCATATAACGAGATGGCCTGAACTCGAGACAGGCAGGAATTCCGTCACGCCCTGCACGATGGACAGGATGGCGACCTCGAAAACGTGTTCCATGCGGACTCCTTAAGCGAAAAACGGAATCCTGCGGATTCCGTTTTCATTTTGAATGGCGGGGTCGACGGGGCTCGAACCCGCAACCCTCGGATCGACAGTCCGATGCGCTAACCAATTGCGCCACAACCCCGCGAGGTTCAGAACGCGGAGAAGTGTACCACACCCCGCCGCGCGATGCAAGCGCAAAATTTCATTGTTTTTGCGGCGCGGCGGCCTGCGCCAGAAACAGGCGGCACGCCGGGAACAGCAGGCGCGACGAAACCTTGCCGCCGAGGACGCTTTCCGCCATCGCGGCGAACTCCCGCGCCGTGAACGTGGACATTATCGAGCGGCGCAGGTACGCATAGTCCGCGCCGTGCCGCCGGCCCGCCGCGAGCGACGCCGCGCGCAGCCACGCCGACAGGCCGAGCCTCGCCGCGGCGAACCGCGGGCGAGTGAACTCCAGCACCGCGAGCGTGCCGCCGGGCTTCAAGGCGCGCGCGCATCCGGCGAGCGC
>CADCBS010000128.1 GCA_902799715.1 uncultured bacterium
GAGGCCGGCGCGCGCCCGGCGCCGAAAATCGCAGTCCTGCGCGAAGACGAAAACTACCTTGTGGCCGACAAGCCGGCCGGGATCGTCTCGTGCGGCGCCGCCGGGTCGGCCGAAGACCTCCTGCGCGCCCAGACCGGCTGCGCGACGCTCGCCGCCGTGCACCGCCTGGACCGCGACACTTCCGGCTGCCTGCTTTTCGCGAAGACCGCCGCCGCGCGCGACGCCGCCGTGGACGTGTTCAAGACGCACCGCGTGACGAAGATATACCACGCCATCGCCGCCGGAAAGCCCCCGCACCTGCCGCTGACGGTCGACTCGCCGCTCGACGGGAAGCCCGCCGTGACGAAGATCGCCGCGGAATGCCTTTCGCCAGACGCCTCGTTCCTGCGCATACGGATCGAAACGGGGCGCACCAACCAGATCCGCCGCCACCTCGCTTCGGTGCGGTGCCCGGTGCTGGGCGACAGGACTTTCGGCCTGAAGACCGCGCGCGACAGGCGGCTCCTCGCCGTGCCGCGCCTGATGCTGCACGCCTCGACGCTGGAGCTGGCCGACCCCCTGCGCCCGAAATCCGGGATAAAGGCGCACTCGCCGCTGCCGTACGACTTCCGGCGCGTGCTGCGCCTGTTCGGAATGGGGAAATAGCCATGCCGCGCGACGCTGCCGGACTGGCGGCGCTGGCCGCGTTCATGGACGACCCCGAATGGTGGAAGGCCGTCGGCGAGGAGGACGTGTCGCGCGCGAAACGCGCCCTGCCTTCCGCCGCCGACTGTTCGCCGGTGGACGTGGAGGCCGTGGCCGCCGCGTTCGCCCCCTCCGGCCCCATGCGCGGAACGTTCCCGCGCTACGAACCGCGCCCGGGGCAGATCGACATGGCCCGCGCGGTGGCCCGCGCGCTGAACGGCGCATCCCACCTGATGATCGAGGCCGGGACGGGCGTGGGCAAATCGCTCGCGTACCTCGTGCCCGCCCTCCACTGGGCCTGCCTGAACGACACCCCCGTGATCGTGTCCACCGCGACGCGCAACCTGCAGTCGCAGCTGCTGTCGCAGGACATCCCGCGCGCGATCGCCACCCTGCCGCATGACGCCAGGCCGCGCGTGGCGGCGCTGAAGGGCAGGCGCAACTACGCCTGCCTGCGCATGGCCGGCGAATTCTTCTCCGACGGCCCGTTCGCCATGTCCGAAGACGAACGCCGCGAGGCCGCCGCCGTGGCGGCATGGCTGAAGTCCACGCCCGACGGCGACCTCGACGCGCTGGCCGCCTCGCCGGACGTTTCGCAGGGCACGGTCGCGTCGCTGTCCTGCCCGGGGGAGGAATGCGCCGGCCGCCGCTGCCGCTTCCGCACGAGATGCTTCGTGATGAAGGCGCGCGCCAACGCGTCGAAAGCCCACCTCGTGGTCGCGAACCACGCGCTCGTGCTGGCCGAGGCCGCCGCCGGGCAGGGCGCGTCCATCCTGCCGGCCTACGGCAGGGTGGTTTTCGACGAAGCGCACAACCTGCCCGACATCGCGACGGACTTCTTCACCTTCCGCTTCTCGCGCGCAATCCTTTCGCGCCTCCTGTCGCGGCTCGTCCGCGCGAAGGGCCGCGGCGCGCGCAGGCGCGAGGCAGGCATCCTGCACGACGTGCGCCGCCTGGCCGCGCGCGGCGCCATCGCCGGCACCGGCGCCGAGGCCGCCGTGGAGGCGGCGCTCGCGGACGCGCGCGCCGCCATCGTGCCGGCCATGTCCGCCTGCGATTCGATAGAGGACGCGCTCCAGACCCTGCTGAACGTCCCTTCCGCCGCCGGCGCGCGCCAGCTGCGCTTCAGGATCGCCGACGGCACCGAACGCCACCGCATCGACAGGCCGGACCTGGTGCGCCGCCAGTACAACCTGAACGGGCTTTTCGCGGACTATCCGCCGGGAACCGTCGACGAAGCCGCGATCGCCGCGGCGTCGCTCGAGATAGAGGACGCGCTCGCGAAGCTGCTCGACGCGCTGTCGGCCCTCGCAAAGGCGCTCGAGGCCGCAGGCCCCCAGGCCGCCGAACACGTCTCGAAAACCGCCGGCATGGCGGAGTCGCTGCGCGTCTTCACCGTCGAGCTGAAATTCATCCTTTCCGCGTCCGACCCTGACTACGTGTACTGGGCGGCGCGCACGGAAAGCCCCGCCGCCCCGCGCCGCCGCGGCGCGAAGCCGCAGGCCGCCGTGACGCTTTCCGCCGCGCCGGTTTCGGCGGCCGCGAAGCTGCACGCGCTCTTCTGCGCGTCGAAGGACACCGTGGCGTTCTGCTCCGCCACGCTGCGCACCGGTTCGTCCTTCGCGTACATGGCGCGCAACCTGGGATTCGACCTGGCAGACCCCGCGCGCGCGAAGTCGCTCGTGGCGGCGTCGCCTTTCGACTACGCCTCGCAGGCGGCGGTGTACAACCTGACTTCGCTCGACAACCCCGCCGAGGCATCCGCGGCCTACGCGCGCGGGCTCGCCGCCGCCGTGGCGCGCCTCGCCGCCGCCACCGGCGGCAGGATGCTCGTGCTGTTCACCTCGTACGAAATGATGTCCGCCGCGGCCGAAGCCGCCGCAACGCCGCTCGCCGAAGCCGGGACAGACCTTCTCGTGCAAGGCTCGGGGCCGAGCCGCGAGCTGATGGCGGAGACCCTGCGCCGCGCGAAGCGCCCCACGGTGCTCTTCGGCGCGCAGTCGTTCTGGGAGGGCGTGGACATACCGGGCGACGCGCTTTCGTGCGTCGTGATGGCGCGCCTGCCGTTCCCGCAGGCGATGGAGCCCGTGGTGGCCGCCCGCTGCGAGCGCATCGAAGAGAACGGCGGCAGCGCGTTCCGCGACTACATGCTGCCGGAAGCCGTGCTGAAGTTCCGCCAGGGATTCGGGCGGCTCGTCCGCTCCCGCACCGACTGCGGCGTGGTGGTGGTGGCCGACCCGCGCCTGACGTGCAAGAACTACGGGCGGTCGTTCGCGAAGTCGCTGCCCGTTCCGGTGCGCCCGGTGGGGAGCGTGGAGGAGCTGGCGTCCGCCGCCGGCGAGTTCCTCGCGCGCGCGGCCGCGCGCGCCTCGAGCGTGAACAGCGCCGACAGCATCGCGTCGCAGTCCCTCCCGCGGAACGCGGCGGAGAACGACGGCACGCGCGACCCGTCGCGGTAGAACCGCGCGCGGCCGTCCTTCGTCTCGAGGAGGGTGAAGCCGTCGCGCGAGCAGCGCACGCGCAGCTCGGCGGCGCGGAAAAGGCGCAGCGCGGGCTTCGGCGGCGGCCCGAACCTGTCCGCCGCGGACCTCCGCGCCGCCCGCACGTCCGCCGCCGTCGCGGCCTCCGCGAGCCTGCGGTGCAGTTCCGCGCGGTGGACCTCCTCCTCGACGTACGAATACGGCAGGCACATCGAAAACCCTTCGTCGCCGCCGCCGGGCGAAAGGTCCGCGAAATCGAGGTCCAGCTCCGCCTCGGCGGTCCGCGCCGCCTTTTCGCCCTTCAGCGCGGCCACGGCGCGGCGCAGCAGCTGGCAGTACAGCTCGAAGCCGACCGCCGCTATGTGCCCGCTCTGCTCGCGCCCCAGTATGTTCCCCGCGCCGCGTATCTCCAGGTCGCGCAGCGCCAGGCCGAATCCCGCGCCGAGCCCGGAGTGGCGGCGCAGCGCGTCCATGCGCTCGCGCGCCTCGCTGTCTATCTGCCCTTCCGGGGGGAGCAGGAAATACGCGTGCCCGCGCCGCGCCCCGCGCCCGACGCGCCCGCGCAGCTGGTACAGCTCGGCCAGGCCGAACCTGTCGGCGCGGTCCACGACTATCGTGTTCGCGCGCGGTATGTCCAGGCCGCTTTCCACTATCGACGTGCAGAGCAGGATGTCGGTGCGCCCGCGCGCGAAGGCGTCCATGCGCTCCGCGAGCTCGCGCCCGTCCATCTGCCCGTGAGCCACGTCTATGCGCGCGCCGGGGCACAGCGCGGCCAGCCTGTCGCGCACGAAGGCGATGGTTGCCACGCGGTTGTGCAGGAAGAACGCCTGGCCGCCGCGCGCCAGCTCGGCTTCGAGCGCGCGCGCCACGGTTTCGTCCGTGTCGCGCACGATGCGCGTCTCCACCGCCACGCGCTCCTGCGGCGGCGTGCGCAGCAGCGACAGGTCGCGCACGCCCGTCATCGCCATGTGCAGCGTGCGCGGTATCGGCGTGGCGCTGAGCGTAAGCACGTCGGCGCCCGGGCTGAGGCGCTTCAGCATCTCCTTGTGCGCCACGCCGAAGCGCTGCTCTTCGTCTATCACTATGAGCCCCAGGTCTTTGAACTTCACGCGCTTCGACAGCAGGGCGTGCGTGCCGATGGCGATGTCGAGCGACCCGGCCGCGAGACGCTCCAGCGCGCCTTTCCGCGCCGCCGGCGACTGGAACCGGCTTAGCGCCTCCACCCTCACGGGCAGGCCGTCGAAGCGCGCGCTGAACGTCTCGAAATGCTGCTGCGCAAGCACCGTGGTGGGCGCCAGCACCGCGGTCTGGCGCCCGTTCAGCGCGGCGATGCACGCCGCGCGCATCGCGACCTCCGTCTTGCCGTACCCGGCGTCGCCGCACACCAGCCTGTCCATCGTCCGCGGCGAGGCCATGTCGCGCTCCACGTCCGCGAACGCCTTGGCCTGGTCTTCCGTCTCCACGTACGGGAACGTGGCTTCGAAATCGGCGTACCCCGGCGGCGACACGTCGTACACGAACCCGCCCGACACCGCGCGCCGCGCCTGTATCTCTATCAGCGTGGCGGCCAGGTTCCGCACCGACTTCCCCGCCGCCGCCTTCTCCTTCTCCCAGCGCCTGCCGCCCAGCGGATGCAGCCTGGCCTTTTCGCCCTTCACGCCCACGTAGCGCGTAAGGACGTGCGCCTGCGACGCCGGCACGTACAGCTTCGCGCCGTCGGCGTATTCGACGGCGAGCACCTCCGAGCGCTTTCCGTCCAGCTCGATCTCCGTGGTCCCCTCGAAGCGGCCGATCCCGTGGTCGGCGTGCACCACGAGCTCGCCCGGCTCCAGGTCCGCCGCGCCTTCCGCGGCGCCGGCCGGGGCGGCGGCGCGCC
>CADCBS010000129.1 GCA_902799715.1 uncultured bacterium
CGCCCATGCCGAAAAGATGGGGAAGAGCTACGAAGACTACCGCGAAGAGATGAAGAAGTGGTACAACGGCTTCAGGTTCGCGAGGCGAGATCCTACGACTGTGTACAATCCGATTTCCGTCGCCTATACGCTTTACAGGAAAGAGTGCTCGTTTACCGCAACGTGGTCGTCCACCGGTCGGCCGTCGATGCTGATGAACTACCTCAAGCGCGAAGACTTGCTTCGCATCGACTACGAGAGCGTCCGGAACGTGGATGCTTCAGAGTTCGATGTCGCGGAACTCCGGAATTTGCGCGCGATCCCGATGCTTTATCAATCAGGCTATCTTACGATCAAAGACTTCGACTGCGATCTCTATACGTTGGGCGTTCCCGACGAGGAAGTACGCCGCGATCTTGCGAAACTTGTCGCAGGCGCGGCCGCAGACACGGACATGACCTGGGCTTCTTCTATCAGTGCAAAACTCGTCGGCGCCGATTTTCCCGCTTTCTTCGTGGGCCTGAAATCGCTTTATGCGCACATGCCGTACGGCGCCCTTGAGGGAACGGTGCATGAACATTCGTATGTCCGGATTCTTTGCACGCTGCTTGCCGCCCAAGGTGTCGCGACCCGTGCGGAAGACGTCCAGTCCAATGGACGGGCGGATTTGATTGCCGAACACAAAAAAGGCATATTCATTTTCGAGCTGAAGGTGGACGAGCCGGTGGACAAGGCGTTCAGGCAGATCCGCGAGAAGGGGTATGCCGATCCGTACGCCGCCGATACGCGCCCCGTGTGGCTGATAGGGCTTTCGTTCGATTCCAAGACGCGCCGCCTCGCCGGTTGCGAGGCGGAACCATTCAACAAAGCGGCGCAAGCGCCGCAATATTGACAAGGGAGAAGACGACGATGACAAAAACCGGAAAAGTGTCACGGGGGGGGGGTATTTAGTTTTCTCCTTGCCGCGATAGTCTCGATTTTCGCGGCGACCTGTTTCGCAATGGCGCCGTACGCCAAGTTCGGCGACGGCATGCTTTCGAAAACGCGCCCCGCCGGGTGGCTTATGCGCGCCTGCCGGATGCAGGCCGACGGCCTCTCCGGGCATCCGGAGGCCTTGAGCTATCCGTACGACTCTTGTCTCTGGGCGGGGTCGATACCGCGCATGGGCAAACACGGCGCGGGCTGGTGGCGGTACGAGCAGACCGCCTACTACACCGACGGGATTCTCCGCCTCGGCTACGCGACCGGCGACGAAGCGTTGATCAAGAAGGGCGAGGCCGGCATCGACTACACTCTCGACCATGCGTCCAAAAAAGGCTATCTCGGGGACGAATGCCTCTGGAACAGAAAGAAGCACAAGGTTGACAGAGGCATGGAAATGTGGCCGATGGTCGTCTTCTTCAGGGCGATGAAGGCGAAATACGACGCAACGGGCGACGGGCGCATACCGGCCGCGCTTGCAAAATACTACCGTCTCTACAGCAGCAAGGCAGTGTCTTTGTCCCGCAACACGATTTCTGTCGAGGGGATGTTGTGGACGTACGGCAAGACTGGCGACGCCAAGCTCCTTGAACTCGCCGAGCAGTCGTGGCTGAGGAAGGTCGCGATCAACGACTGGTCGGGCGACATCACGCCTGCGAAGTGCGAAAGCGACGAGCCGCTCTTCCTGCACGGAGCCTCCTACTGCGAGGAGCTGAAGATTCCTTTGATACTGTACGCCTACACCGGGAAAAAGGAATATCTCAACCAGGCGGTGAACGTGGAGCGGAAGCTCGTGCGCGACCATATCCTCCCCGACGGCTGCCCCGAATCCACCGAACACGTGCGCGGCAACAGCGTGTACTGGGGCCACGAAACGTGCGATGTTTCCGACTACTCGTGGTCGCTCGGGTACTTCCTCGAAACGACGGGCGACGCCTCGTACGCCGACAAGATCGAGCGCTGCGTGTACAACGCCGCGTTCGGCGCTGTCGCAGACGACTTCCGCTCCCTCCAGTACTTCTCCAACCTCAACCAGTTCATCTGCACGTCCAATTCAGACCACAACCCCCACAAGTACGGGACGACGTGGATGCAGTACCGCCCCACGCACGAGACGGAATGCTGCGCCGGACAAATCAACCGCATAGTTCCGAACTTCATTTCGCGCATGTGGCTCAAAGACGCCGAAGGCCGCCCCGTCGCCGCATTGTACGGGCCATCCAAGGTCGATTTCGGCTGGGCGGAGATTTCCGAGGAGACGAGCTATCCGTTCGACGGCAAGATCGTCTTCCGCTTCTCAATTAAAGAGCCGCGCGAAAGCGCGTTCACGTACCGCGTCCCCGGATGGTGCAAAAAAGGCGCGTCCGTGAAGGTGAACGGCGAAAGCGTCTCCCCCGCCAAGCCTGGCGCGTTCGCGACGATTGCGCGCAAGTTCTCCGACGGCGACACGATAGAGCTCGACTTCCCGATGGAAGTCAGGTTCGAGGAGCTGCCAAGCCGTCATTTGATTGACCCTCTTGATGTGAAGACGCTGGGCCTTAAGCATCCGGCGCAGGCGTTCGCGAATTCAAGCCAGGGAACTGTCGTCTACCGCGGCCCCTTGATTTACGCCTATCCGATTCCGTTCGAACGGACGGAGGATGCGGAAATCCACGCCAACATGAGAGGGAAGAAGAGCGCCAATCCGGATTTCAAGTGCTGGAACCTGAGGCCTGCGGGTCCTTTCAACTACGCGCTTGCCGCGCATACGGCGACCGTTTCCTGCGGCGCCGATGCGGGCGACGGCTTCTTCAAGAACCCGGCGGCCGTCAAAATCCGCGTCCCCGTGCGCCGCATCAAATGGGAGCTTTCGGACAACCTCGACAAGAGGACTTCGTATACCATCGCCAGATCGAAGGACGAACTCAAGGGCGAATCCGTCAAGGATCGCTTCACGCCCGATTTGCCTGAGCATCCGGTCGTCCTTCCCGGCGAGGAGGAGACGATAGAGCTCGTTCCCTATGGCGCCGCGATGCTGAGGCTCGGCGTCTTCCCCGACATTTCCAAAACGTCACCGTAACACGCAAAAAAAGTAAAAAAGGAGAAACAGCCATGAAAACGAAACTAGCATCATTCATTGTAATCGTCGCATCGGCATTTGCCGCGCAGGCGACATCGCTCAAAGGGTGCGATTTTAATTCGTTGAAAATGGTTAGAAGACAAAGTGAATGCTACTACCCGCGAGGCGGGGTGTCGCATTCACTTTGTCTTCTCACCCATTACCAAAAAAATCGCAACCCGTATTGACTTTTGGCCGGCCTATAATATCCGCTAATATTCGCAAAATTTGAAAACCATCAACCCGAAAAGGAGAAAAAAACGTATGAAAAACATAACTGACACAATCCAGCGGGGGGGGCAGAAAACATTTAGTTTTCTTCTCGCCGCGATAATTGCAGCTATAGCGGGCGCGGCGAATGCGGCGACTTGGTACTGGACCGGCGATGGCGGAGATTTAAATTGGTTTACGCCCGCGAACTGGAACTCGGCCGCAGACGGCACAGGCGACGCTGCGACCGTTCTCGCTTCCGGCGACAGTTTCACGTTCGATGCTGTTACGCCGTCCGGCGACGTGAATTACAATCCGTCCGGTGATTTCAATATCACGACTGTCACGTTCGGCACCGGGCTGACGGCAACGGTCAAGATTACAGGCGCCAAGATTACGAGCCTCGGCAACGCCGTGAACAACAATACGTCGTACGGGATGGAGTTCGCGAATGAAGTGCAGTTTTCCTCGACAATCAATCTGACCGTTCCGACGAAGAAAATCGTCATGTCTGGCGGCGCGACTGGAACGGAGCCGGCGAATCATACATGGTTTTTCGGGAAATACACGCTGACCACTACGACATGGAGCATCAGCCAGGCTTACCATCTCGCAGACGGCGGGAGGCTTGTGTGCAACAATCTTGCAAACGCCGACAGCAGTTCAGCCTCTACTGGAATAAGCGCCGGGGAAGGCGCGGAGTTTATAGTGAACGGCAACTACACCATTCAGCACGACGCGCCCGGCGCGTCATACAATGTCGTGAGCGGTAGAAACCACAAAGGGCTTCTCTGGGTCAAAGGGAAAATCCTGCCGACGGTCAAAAACTCGGTAAAAACATTCCAGCTTGCTCCTAGTCCCAGCAATTCACTGGATTGGGATTTCTCCGGGCGGATAAAGGCCGGCGGCATAGACATTCAATTGAGAAAGGATAAATCGCTTGCTTATTTCAATCCTTCTCCCAGCAGCCCTTGCTATCTTGCGCTTGGGAAAGACGGTTTGACGCGCTATGGATCTTCAGTAACGCTTTATTTCAAAAACGATTTCGTAATCCGCTGTTATGACGATTGGTCGTTGGCGGGGCAGATAACCGGCATACATCCCACCAACGCGGGAGATCCATACAACAACAATATCGTATTCGACACGTCCGACTGCGACGATCCTTCCGTGGGGCACACTGTCACAATCGACAATAGGATATCCGGCGCAAGGCAAGTGGTTGCAACTGGTTGCGGCAGGATAGTCTGGAAAGTCACGAGCAACTATTCCGGCATGTTCACCGGCGGCTTTGTCGCTTCAAACGGCGTCACTGTCGTTTTGCATGCGTCAAGGGCGCCAGGCACTGGTTCTCTTACGATGAAGCGCGGAACGACCCTCGCCGTGGAAAGTTCGATCACGGCCGGCGCAGTCGGAGGAAACAGCGGCACGGTGACATTCGAGCCGGACACCACGCTGGCGCTCAATTTCACAAGCGTTGACACTCCTCCGGTTCTCTGGTTCACCGAAACGTCCACGCTTGTGCTTCCCGCCTCCGGAGAAGATCCGCTTAAGGTGAAGATTACCGCTGCCGACGGGCTGGATTTCGATTTCGGCTCGGAGTACGCGATAACCTCTGGCGGCAAGTTCCCGGCGGATGCTGTGGAAAGCGGCAAGGTTGTTCTTTCGGAAGATTCCCCCGCATGGGCCAAACTCTATGTGAACGCAAGCGGAAATCTCGCGGTGAAAGTGGCGGACTGTTTCTATATCAAAATTGCCGGAACCGAGGAC
>CADCBS010000130.1 GCA_902799715.1 uncultured bacterium
CGGTCCGCCGCCGCGGCGGCGCGCAGCGCGGCCGCGCGCTTCGCCTTGCCGGCGATCAGTTCGCGGCGGCTCTCGGCCGCGGCCTTCGCCGCGGCCGGGTCGCGCTTCGCGAATTCGGCCTTCAGCGCGCGCACTTCGGCGGGTTCGAGCGAGGAGAGCACCGTCTCCGCGTCATAGCCCTTCCCGGCGGCGGCCTTCAGCACTTCAACGCCGGCCACGCCGATTTCCTTTGCCAACTGGTAGATTCTCATGTCTATGGTTCCGTTTCTCGCCGGTTTCTTCCGCCTGCAGCGGCCTTCACCCTTCGGCGCCGGGCGTCGTCTCCTGCGCGGGATCGCCGGCCGCCGGCTCCGCGTACGCGGGCTCCTCCGCATCCGCCGCCGGCTCCTCCGCGGGCGTCTCCGCCGCCGCGTCCCTCCCGACGCCCGTCAGCTCCGCCACGGCCTGCGCGGCCGCGTATATGCCGCGGGCGGCCACGGGATCCAGCCCCGTGGAGGCGGCGAACGTCGCCTCGTCCGCCGTTATTATGCCTTCCACCGTCAAGAATCCGGCGTCGGCTATCTGCGTGGCCTTCGCGGTCGGAATCGAGAACGTGTCCGCAAGCGTCTTGACGGCCTGCGCCTTCTGCTCCTCGAACGACGCGCCGGCCAGCGACTTGCGCACTTCCACGCGCCACCCCACGAGCTGGGAGGTCAGGCGCACGTTGTGGCCGGACTTGCCGATGGCCAGCTTGTACTGGTCCGGCGCCACCACGACGTCCACGAGCCGCCGCGAATCGGAGTCTATCTCTATCGAATCCAGCTTCGCCGGCAGAAGCGCCTGCGCCACGAACGTCTTTATGTCGTCGGACCAGCGCACCACGTCGATCTTCTCGCCGCAGAGTTCGGTTACGATGTTGCGCACGCGCGCGCCGCGCTGCCCCACGCACGCCCCCACGGGATCCACCTTGTCGTCGAGCGAGCGCACAGCGATCTTGCAGCGGTAGCCGGGGTCGCGCGCCACGGACATTATCTCCACCGTGCCGTCCGCTATCTCGGACACTTCCAGGCGGAACAGCACTTTCACGAACTCGTTGCACGCGCGGGAGAGCGTCACGGCCGGACGGCCCACGGCGTCCGGGTCCACGCGCACGATCATCGCCCGCACGGAATCGCCCACGTTCAGCTCCTCCGACGGTATGCGCTCGCGCCACGGCAGGATCATCTCGCTCTTGCCGACCATCACGTAGATGTCGCGCTTGACGATGTTCGACACCGTCCCGGTCACGATTTCGTGCAGGCGGTCCTTGTATTCGGAAAAGAGGTTCGTGCGCTCCGCTTCGCGGATCTTCATCGTGATCACCTGGCGCGTCGCCTGCGCCGCGATCCGCCCGAGCCGCGTGGCCGGGACTTCGATCTCGATCGTGTCGCCCGGCTTCGCGTCGGGCTTGTGCCGCCTCGCGCGGGCCAGCGACACGAACCCGGCCCCGGTCTCCGTGTCCGACACGACGAGCGTGTCGAATATCTTGATGTTCAGATTGGCGCGGTCTATCTCCACGCGGCAGTCTTTCGTGAATCCTGCGTTGTGGCGGGCGGCCTGCTGCATGGCCTGCTGGATGGCGGTCAGCACGACTTCGCGCCCTACGCCGCGCTCTTTCTCTATATAGTTGACGACAGCCAGCAACTGCTGATTCATCATGGACCGTTTCCTTTCCCGCGTTGTTGAAGAACTTTTCTCTTCCGGCTGCCGTTCGCGACAATGCTTGCGCCACGGTCGGCTGGCGGCCGCCGGAAAAAACGCGTTAAAGGATACAAAATAGCGCGCGCACAGTCAAGCCGCGCGAAATCGCCCCGCGCCATGCGCCACGCGGCGTTTGCGCGCGCGTCCCGCGTATGGTAGACTTTCCCGCCAAGGGGCGGTCCGCCCCGCGCAAAAAAAGAGGAGTCAACATGCAAATCGTCATCTGCAAGACAAAGGAAGAAGCCTGCCGCAAGGCGGCCGACGTCATATCCGCCGCTATACGCGGCAACCCGCGCATCGTGCTCGGCCTCGCCACCGGATCCACCCCCGTCGGAATGTACCGCGAACTGATCGCCGACTGCAAGGCCGGCAAGGTCGACTTCTCCACCGTGCGCTCGTTCAACCTGGACGAATACCAGGGCCTCCCGCCCGAACACGACCAGTCCTACCGCTATTTCATGAACGCCAACCTGTTCGACCACGTCAACATCGACAAGGCCAACACGCGCGTGCCCCCGGGCCAGGCCGCCGACACAGCCGCCGCCTGCGCGCAGTACGAAGCCGACATCAAGGCCGCCGGCGGCATCGACATCCAGGTCCTGGGCATCGGCAGCGACGGCCACATCGCCTTCAACGAGCCCGGCTCTTCGCTCGTCTCCCGCACGCGCCTCGTCGCCCTCACGCAGCAGACCATCCGCGACAACGCCCGCTTCTTCGCCTCCGAGGCCGACGTGCCCCGCTACGCCGTCTCGATGGGCGTGGGCACCATCATGGAGGCCCGCAAGATCATAATGCTCTGCTTCGGCGCCAACAAGGCCGCCGCCGTCAAGGCGGCCGTCGAAGGCGGCATCTCCCAGTTCTGCCCGGCCTCCGCCCTGCAGATGCACCCCGACGCGATGGTGTTCCTGGACGAAGAGGCCGCCGCGGACCTCGCGCTCAAGGACTTCTACCGCAGCCAGTCCTGCGCGCTCTGACGCCACGGTGGAAAACGCCGACAGGCCCTGCGGCGGACCGGACTGGTCCGCCGCGCGAGAGTTGCTCGCGGACGGCAAGTCGCTGTCCGTCGTGATGCCTCTCTACAACCTCGCGGCCGAGACCGACGCCAACCTGTCGGCCGTCCGCGCCGTCCTCGACGGCTCCGGGATCGACTACGAACTGGTGCCGGTCGACGACGGCTCGCGCGACGGCACCCGCGAGGCCCTCCAGGCCGCCGCCGCCGCATGCCCGGGGCGCATCCGCCCAGTGCACCTCAAGGTGAACAGCGGCAAGGGCGCCGCGCTGAAGGCCGGCTTCGCCGCCTCCCGCGGCGACTTCGTCCTGCTGCTCGACGGCGACCTCGACATCCTCCCCGTGCGCATCCCCGAATTCTTCGCCGTGATGCGCCGGACGGGCGCCGACATCGTGACCGGCTCGAAACGCCACCCGGACTCCACCGTGCAGTACCCGTGGCACAGGCGCCTCGCGTCGTTCGTCTACTACACGCTGCTCCGCATCGCGGCGCGCCTGCCCGTCACCGACACCCAGACGGGCATGAAGCTTTTCCGCCGCAAAATCCTCGGCGAGGCCATCGACAGGATGCTCGTCAAGGACTACGCCTTCGATTTCGAACTCCTCGCCATCGCCGTCCAGCGCGGCGCGAAAATCGCCGAAGCCCCCGTCACCATCCGCTTCGGCACCAAGTTCGGCGCACTTTCCCTGCGCAACGTCTGGATGGTGCTCAAGGACACTCTCGCCGTCCTCTACAGGCTCGACTTCCTCGACTACTACCGCAAGGCCCCGGTCCCGCCGCCGCAGGACAAGCCCCCTTTCGTCTCCGTCGTCATCGCCTGCCCGGAACCGACCGCGTTCCTCGACGAGTGCCTGGCCGGCCTCGCCGCCCAGACCTTCCGCGACTTCGAGGTCATCGTCCTTCCCGACGCCGAATGCACGCCGCCGGACATGCCCTACCCGCTCGTGTTCAAGGCCACGGGCAAGGTGCGTCCCGCCGAAAAGCGCAATCTCGGCATATCGCTCGCGCGCGGCGACATCGTGGCGTTCCTCGACGACGACGCGTACCCGGAACGCACGTGGCTCGAAAACGCCGTCAGGTATTTCGCTTACCCCGACGTCGGCGCCGTCGGCGGCCCCGCCGTCACCCCGCCCGGCGACCCGTACATGGCGCAGCTCGGCGGCCGCGTCTACGCGTCCCGCCTCGTGTCCGGCGGATACCGCTTCCGCTACTGCGCCGGAATCGCGCGCCTCGACGTGGACGACTATCCGTCCTGCAACCTCCTCGTGCGCACGTCCCTGCTGCGCGAAATCGGCGGCTACCGCACCGACTACTGGCCGGGGGAGGATACGCTCCTCTGCGAGGACATCGTGTACGGCCGGAAGCGCCGCATCGCCTACAACCCGTGGGCGCTCGTGTACCACCACCGCAGGCCGCTCTTCGGCCCGCACCTGCGCCAGCTCGGCCGCTACGCCTTCCACCGCGGATATTTCGTGAAGCGCTTCCCCGCCACCTCGCGCAGGATTTCGTATTTCCTGCCGACCGCCCTCGCCGCCGGTCTCGCGGGCGGCGCCGTCCTTTCCGCGATCCTGCCGCCTCTGTGCGGCGCGCCCGGCGCGCGCTTCGCCGCGCTGTACCTTTCCTGCACCGCCTTGTACCTCCTTGCGGCGCTCGTGTCGTCGTTCTCGTTCAATCCCGCCACGTGGATTCTCACGTGCGCCGGGATTGTATCTTCCCACTTTTGGTACGGCGTGCGCTTCGCCGCCGGGCTCGCCGCGAAGCGCACGCCTTGCGAAGTCGCCGCTTTCGACCACCAGGGCGCCGCGGCCGGCGCCGCGAAAGGAAAGGAATAAGGAATCGCCATGGACTCCGGAACGCTCGCCGTCTACGCCCTGTTTTGCGCCGCCGCTTTCCTGCTGGCGTCCGTGCCGTTCGGGTTTCTCGTCGGCAAGGCGCGCGGCATCGACATCCGCCGCCACGGTTCCGGCAACATCGGCGCCACGAACGTCTACCGCGTCGTCGGAAAGCCGTGGGGCCTGCTGGCCTTCGCCTGCGACTTCCTGAAGGGCCTCGTCCCGGTGCTCGCCGCGAAGCGCTTCTTCCCGGAACTCCCGTTCCTGCCGGTCGCCGCCGGCGTCGCCGCGGTTTTCGGCCACATGTACACCGTGTTCATGCGCTTCAAGGGCGGAAAGGGCGTCGCAACAGGCTTCGGGATGCTCGTCGCGCTCTCGCCCGTCCTCGTCCTTTGCGCGTTCGGGATTTTCGTCGCGCTCGTGGCCGCGTT
>CADCBS010000131.1 GCA_902799715.1 uncultured bacterium
GGTGGAAGGCGCGGGCGGGACCGCTACGGCGGTGCGCGCGGGCGCCGCGCCGCAGCCGAGCAGCGCGTCGCCTATCGCCTTCAGCAGCGCGGCGCGGACGTCGGCCGGCCTGTGGAAGCGCACCTCGCGCTTCGCCGGGTGCACGTTCACGTCGACCTGCCGGCACGGGAGCGATATGAAAAGGAACGCGCCGCTGCGCGAGCGCTGGTCCGCGCGCGGCATGGCGTCGCGCAGCGCGGCGGCGATGACGGGCGAGCCGGCGGGGCGCGAGTTCACGAACACGAACTGGTCGCGCCGCACGGGCAGCGCCCTGTCGGGGCGTTCCACGTATCCCGACACGGAGACCGGGCCGGACTGCCCGGACACGGGGACGAGCGATGCCGCGAAATCCGCGCCGAAAAGCTCGCGTATCCTGTCCTCCATCGTGTCGCCCTTCGGCAGGCGGGCGACCTCGCGCCCGTCGCAGAAAAGCGAAAAGCCGGTTTCGGGGCGCGACAGCGCGATCACGGTGAAAGCATGGCGCACGGCGGCCTCTTCGGTGGCGTAGGCGCGCAGGAACTTGCGGCGCGCGGGGACGTTGCAGAAAAGGTCGCGCACCTCGACGGACGTGCCGGGCGGGGCGCCGGTCTCGCGCACCTCGGCGAGGGTCCCGGCGTTCACCTGCAGGCGCGTGGCGGCCTCCTCGTCCGCGCGGCGCGTGACGAGCGTGAAGCGCGACACCGCGGCGATGGACGGGATCGCCTCGCCGCGGAAGCCGAGCGTGCCGATCTCCAGGATGTCGTCCACGTCGCGTATCTTGCTCGTGGCCTGGCGCTCCAGCGACAGCAGCGCGTCGGCGCGCGTCATTCCGCAGCCGTCGTCGCGCACCGATATCAGGTTGCGCCCGCCGGCGGTCACGCTTATCTCGATCCTGCCCGCGCCGGCGTCGAGCGCGTTCTCGACCAGCTCCTTGACGACTGACGCCGGGCGCTCCACGACCTCTCCCGCCGCGATCTTGTTCGCAATGTGCAGCGGCAGGAGCCTTATGTGGCCGTCTTTCGGCAAGGGTCAGCGCTCCAGCGTGAGCTTGCGGCGGATGTACGTGGGAACGTCGATGTCCTCGCCGTTCCAGAGGTTGCCTTCGGCCCCGCCGAAATGCCCGTGCATGGGGCTTAGCGGGTCCGGCGCCGCGCGGCCGCGGCGGCGCGAGTCGCGCCGTTCGCGCGTAGGCGCGGCGAAGGCGAACGCGGCCACGGATATCCTGCCGGAGAACGCGTCCTCGTCGTCGACCGTCCCCATGGCGAACTCCTGCGGGTCGCCGAAGATGCCGGCCGCGCCTTTCGCGATGCCGCCCACCTCCGCCAGGCGCAGGTCGCGGCCGCCCATCACGCCGAGCACGAGCTTCGACGCCTTGGGCGGCCTGCCGTCCGCGCCGTACGCGGGCGAGTCGGAAAGCGCGGCGAGTATCTTTTCCGCGCGGTCCGGCCCCGAGGCGGTCGCCGAGATGAAGACGGCCGGGCCGGCGTCGGCTGCTAGATTGCGCACGCGCTCGAGGTCGAGCGAAATGTAGCCGGGCGTTTCGAGCAGGCGCCAGAAAAGCGTGATGCCGGCGGCCGCGGCGTCCGCGCCGCGCGCGAACGCCTCGTCCATGCACGCCGAGTCCGCGCAGCCCACCAGGCCGTCCATCGGGGGGAACACCGATGCGTCGGCGTTGCGCTCTATTAGCGGGCGCGCGTTCATCGCGGCCTTCGCCGCGGCGGGCCCTTCGAACGCGAAAGGCATGGTGGCGAAGGCGAGCGTGACCGCGCCCGACCGGCGCAGCCGCTCGAGTATCTCCATCGAGGCCCCGCCGCCGGTGCCGCCGCCCAGCCCGGCCGTGACCACGGCGAGCCGGGGCGTTCCGGCGCGCTCTGCGAAATCGTGCATCGACTCGTGCGCGGCGGCGCGGGCGTTCGCCACGCTTCCGCCGGCGCCGGCGCCGCCCAGGCGGTTCGCGCCCATCAGGAGGAACGGCACGCCGGGGTTTTCGATGCCGGTGCGGGCGTCGGTGTCGGCCAGCAGGGTCCGGATCCTGCCGCCGGACGAACGCCATATCCTGGCGGCGGCCGCGCATCCCGCGCGGCCCACGCCCACGAGAAGGAGCGGCGAGCCGCCGGCGTCCGCCGGGGCGGCGTATGGCTGCGTACTCATGAGAATATCCTCTTGAACATCGACATGAAACCGCCGCGCTCGCCGGCCGCGGCCTCTTCGGCGTCAGCCGCGAGCAGCGCCAGGCCCGCCGGGACGGCCAGCGCGGCCGGGAACGGGTCGTTCTCCAGCCCGTCCACGTTCACCGGCTCGCCGATGCGCGCAGGCAGGCCGAGCGTGGACGCCGCCAGCTCGCACACGCGCGGCATCGCCGCGCCGCCGCCGGTCAGGACGCATCCCGCCGCCAGCAGGCTCGTGGTCGGGCCGGAAGCCTCGAGCCTGTCCTGCACCATGCGGAAGATTTCGTCCATGCGCGCGTTCACCACGGTCTCGACGGCGCGGGCGGACACCGACCGCGCCTGGAACCCCGGAGTGGTGGAAGGTATCGAAATCCTCCTGCCGGCGGACTCGGAGCGCAGCACCGCGCATCCCTCGGCGATCTTCAGCCCCTCGGCCTGCTTGCGGGTTATCCCGAACGCCGTGGCGAGGTCGGCGGTCACGTGGTCGCCGCCGGCGGCTATCGAGCCCGCCGCCGCCACGTATCCGCAGGTGAATGCGATGTACGACGTGGATCCGGCCCCGAGGTCTATCACGAGCACGCCGTCCTGGCGTTCGCGCTCGCCAAGCACGGCGCGCGCCGCGCAGCATCCGGAGAACGCCGCGTTCGGGATTTCCACGTGCGACGCCGCGGCGGCCTCGCGCGCGTCGTCGAACTGCGCGAGCGCGTAGTGCACGCACAGCGCGCGCCGCTCGAGCTGCTGGCCGGTCATGCCCACGGGGTTGGCTATGCCCGTGCGGCCGTCCAGCACGAAATCCTGCGAAAGGTTGTGCAGCACCATCCTGCTCGACCCGTCCAGGCCGTTGTTCTCCGTGGCGTTCTCCTCCACCGCGGCCACGTCGTCATCCGTGATCTTGCGCATGTCGGTGCGCCACGCGCCCTTGAGCGGCTTCGTCTCCACGCCCGGCCCCGACACCGCGAGCCACGCGTTGCTGATGTCCACCGAGGCCGCGTCCTGCAGATCCCGCACCACGGCCTGTATCGTCTTCTTCACGTTGTTCAGCCCCGTGATGCGGGACTTGCGCACGCCGGAGGACTCCAGGCTTTTCACGCCGGTGATCTTCAGCCTGCCGGACGGCTGGCGCTCGGCCACCGCCAGCGTTATCCTCCCGGTTCCGATTTCAAGCGCCGCTACCGGCGATGAAGTGCTCACTTCGATGTTCCTTTCGTCTGCGCTATTTTGCCGTGATGCGTTTCGGGTCGGAGTCCGTGGCGTCCCACAGCTTCCGGTCCTCCCACTGCCTGTTCTTCAGCAGCGGGGACAGCCGGCGCAGGCGCTCCGGCAGGTCGCCGTCTCCGCCGGCGGCGTCCCCGTCCATCCCGCTCCAGGCTATCCTGGCCCTTCCGGGGTACGGCTTCGCGAACTCGGCCGTGACGTATTCCCTCTTCCTCACGTCTAGGGAGCGCAGCACGAGGTCGGGCGCGTGCGTCTTCAGCGCGGCGGCGAGCCGCAGCGCGGCCTGCGCGCGGCCCGCAAGCGTCTCGCCCTGCTTCACGTCCGCGGGCGGCAGCAGCAGCGCGGGGAGGTTCGCCTGCCTCATGTCCAGCACCACGCCCTCGGCGTCGCACACGTATCTGGAGTCGGGCCAGCCGCGCCCGGCCAGCCGCATCGCCGGGATGCGCTCCTGCACGTCTATGCCGACTTCGTTCCGCGCGCGGTTCCACTCCACGGAGACGTCCTTCACGATCGGCTGGCGCTCGAGCATCGACGCGCGCCGCCCGGCGAAGTCGACCGTCGCCAGGTTCACGCCGTTCGTGAGCCGGAAGTAGTCCGCCACCCATTCCTTCGATATCCTGCGTCCGTCGCTCTCGCTGCCGAACGTTATCTTCACCTGGCCCGCCGCGTTCGTTATCGTGCACGGCTCCAGCGCCATGCGCCTGAGCGACGAAAACCCCGAATATGCGCACCAGCACACCACGCCCGCCGCGAGCGCGGAAACAAGCCACGGAAGCGCCTTCGCGGCCGCGCCCCTGCCGCCCTTGCCGCCGCGGGCGCGTCTCGCCGCCGGCCACGCCGGCATCAGCGCACCGCCTTTCCGGCCGACGCGCCGGCCAGTATCCTGGCGCAGAGCGCCGCGAAATCCATCCCCGCGCGCGCCGCCGCCTTCGGCAGCAGGCTGTGCGCGGTCATCCCCGGCACGGTGTTTATCTCCAGCACCTTGGGCCGCCCCGCGGCGTCGAGCCTGAAGTCCACGCGCGACACGCTTGAGCATCCGGCGGCCGCGCACGCGGCCTCCGCGAGCCGGGCCGTCTCCGCCAGCACGGCGCGGTCCATCGACGGATCGTCCTCCGGGAACACGTACCGCGTCTCCGCGGAAAGGTATTTGGCTTCGTAGCCGTACCAGCCGCCGGGCGCCACGATCTCGAGGACCGGAAGCGCCTTGCCGTCCAGCACCCCCACGGTGAGTTCGCGGCCCGGCAGGTAGCGTTCGGCCAGCACCCTTCCGCGCGGGTCGGCCTTGCGCGCGGCGGCGAGCGCCTGCGGCCACGCGCTTTCCGACTCCACCTTGAAGACCCCCACGCTCGAACCGTCCTCCGGCGGCTTCACCACCGCCGGAAGCGGGAACGGCGGCTCGTCGTCGCCCGGCTCCAGGATCTTCCACTCCGCGCCGGGCACGCCCGCCGCGTCGAGCGCGCGGCGCGCCGCCGCCTTGTCCATCGCGAGCGCGCACGCCGCCGGGCCCGGCCCGGTGTACGGCACGCCCGCCGCCTCCAGGGC
>CADCBS010000132.1 GCA_902799715.1 uncultured bacterium
GCCGGGCGGGCGGCGCGCCCGCACCGCGCGACACCCCCGGAGACAACGCCATGACATTCGAGAATACCATCGGCCTGGAGACGCACGTCCAGCTGAAGACGCGCACGAAGATGTTCTGCTCCTGCCTGCTGAAGACGGGATGCGAGCCTAACACGAACGTGTGCCCGGTGTGCCTCGGCTATCCCGGCGCGATGCCGCTGGCGAACCGCAAGGCCGTCATGCTCACGGTCAAGGCCGGCCTGATGCTGGGCTGCCGCATAAACCGGCGCGCCACGTTCGACAGGAAGAACTATTTCTACCCCGACATGGCCAAGGACTACCAGATATCCGAGAACGCCAGCCCGCTGTGCATCGGCGGCGGCGTGGAGATATCCACCCCCTCCGGCCCGAAGACCATCCGCATAAACCACATCCACCTCGAAGAGGACGCGGCGAAGATCGAGCACCACGCGGGATATTCGTGCGTAGACTTCAACCGCGGCGGGACCCCGCTCATGGAAATCGTCTCGGAGCCGGACATCGCTTCGGCCGACGAGGCGATAGCGTACCTGGCCGCGCTGAAGGAGATGCTGACGTACGCGGACATATCCGACTGCAACCTCGAAGAGGGGAACATGCGCTCGGACGTGAACATCTCCATACGGCCCGCCGGCGCGAAAGAGCTGGGCGTGAAGGTGGAGATAAAGAACATGAACACCTTCAAGGGCATACACGCCGCCCTGGAGTACGAGGCCCTGCGCCAGCGCGAGACCGTGGCGCGCGGCGGCGAGGTCGTGCAGGAGACGCGCCGCTGGGACGGGACCGAGACGCTCGCCATGCGCTCCAAGGAGAACGCGCACGACTACCGCTACTTCCCGGAGCCGGACCTCGTGCCGGTCGCTCTTTCCGAAGAGGACGTGGAGGCCGTGCGGAAGACCCTGCCGGAGCTTCCGGAGGCGCGCCGCGCCCGCATGGCGGAGGAATACGGCCTGGCGGCGTACGACGCGTCGGTCCTGTGCGCCGAAAAGGAGCGCGCGGACTGGTTCGAGCAGGCGGCTGCGGGCCTGGACAGGAAGTCCGCAAAGACGCTGTGCAACCTTTTCCTGGGCGACGTGATGGCGCTCGTTAACGAGACCGGCACGCCGCTCGCGGAATGCGCCCTCGCGCCGCAGTCGCTGCGCTCGCTCGTTTCGCTTTCCGCGGCCGGCACGATAAACGGCCCCACGCTGAAGGAGCTGCTGCCGGAGCTTTTCGCCAAGGGCGGCGACCCCGCGAAGATCGTGGAGGAGCGCGGCCTGGCGTCGGTGTCCGACACTTCCGCGCTCGAGGCGTTCGTGCGCCAGGCCATCGAGGCCAATCCGAAGAGCGTGGCAGACTTCAAGGCCGGCAAGAAGGCCGCCGCGGGGTTTTTCGTGGGACAGGTCATGAAGCTCTCGAAGGGCAAGGCCGACCCGAAGATCGTGGGCGGGCTGGTGGCGAAGGCCCTGGCCGCGCTGTGAACCGCGGGACGGAAGGGAAGACGCCGATGGAAGCCGGAGATGTCGTGGCCGTGCAGGTGAACGGCGCGGAGTTTTCGTTCCCCGCGGGGGCCGTCGTGGCCGACATGCTCGCGAAGATCCCGCACCCGCCGGTCTTCGCCGTCGAGGTCGACGGCGCGATAGTCCCGCCGTCGAAGTTCGGCGGGACCGTGCTGCGCGACGGCTCCGTCGTGGAGATCGTACGGTTCGTGGGCGGGGGCTGAGCGGCCCGCGCGCCGCCGTCCGGGACGGAGGTGTATCTTGGAAGACAAAGAAGTCAAAACCGATTTCCTGCACCGCATTCTCGCGGTGAAGCACGCGCAGATCGGCGCCTTGGGCACGCCCGTGCCGAGGCCGTTCCCCGAAGGGGAGCGCCGCCCGTTCGTCCTGCGCGAAGGCGCCGTGGTCGCCGAAGTCAAGCGCGCGTCGCCGTCGCAGGGCGACATCGACGCGGACCTGGACCCGGCCGCGCTCGCCGCCCGGTACGAGGCGTACGGCGCGTCCGCCATATCGGTCCTCACCGAAGAGTCGTTCTTCAAAGGTTCGCTGGCCGACCTCGACGCCGTGCGCGCCGCGGTGTCGCTGCCCGTCCTGCGCAAGGATTTCGTGGTGGACGCCCGGCAGATCGACGAAACCGCCGGGCGCGCCGACGCCCTGCTGCTGATAGCCCGGCTGCTGACCGCCGACAAGCTGGCGCGTTTCGTCATCCAGTGCCGCAAGAACGCGATCGAGCCGGTGGTGGAGATATTCTCCGGCGAGGACGTGCGCACGCTGGAAAGCGCCATCGAGCTGCTGAAGCGCACGGGCCACGGCGAAGGCCGGCTCGTATGCGGGATAAACAGCCGCGACCTCGAGACGTTCGAGGTCGATCTCGACAACGCCTGCCGCTTCGCAGGGAGACTGCCCGGATCGTGCGTCCCCGTGGCGTTCTCCGGCGTGCACGGCGCGAAAGACGCCGCCCGGCTGCGCAAGGCCGGGCTGCGGCGCGCGCTCGTGGGCACCGCCGCCGTGCGCGATCCCGCGCTGCTGCGCGAAATAGCGCGCGAGCTGTCGAAGGGCCTCGCGGACTGAAGCCGGAAGGGCGCAGGGGGCTGTCATGGCGGAATACGGCACGCAACAGGAGGACTTCCGCTCCCGCGATGATTTCCGCCGCCGCCGCGAACTCGAGCGCCGCAACGCCGCCGGTATGGCGGCGCTCGCGAACCGCGCCGTGCACGGGCTTCCGGTAGACGGCGATCCGCCGGAGACGCGCACGCCGATACCGGCCGTGGGGAGCCTGATGCATAAGGCGCTCGCGGCCCTGGACGTGCGGCGCGACAGCGGTTTCGCCGCCCGCGCGGCTGACGCCTGGGACAGGCTTTTCCCCGGGCTGGGCGCAAGGCCGTCGCGCATGGACGGCGACATGCTTTTCATAGCCGCCGGGTCGTCGGCCGCGCTTTTCATGCTGCGCCCGCGCCTGCCGGAGATCCGCCGACGCCTTTCGGAGCTGCCGGGGGCCCCGCGCGGCCTGCAGGTGAAGATCGAGGTGCGGAGATGAACTCCAGCGCGATAATCTCCGATTCGCGCGTGAGGCGCGTGCGCGAGCTCGAGCGCGAACTCGCCGAGGCCCGCGCGGCGCGCGCGTCGGCCGAGGACGCCCTGGCCGCCGCGCTCGCGCGCGGCGCGGAAATCGCGCTCGCCCTGGCCGACGCCGCCAGGGCGAAGGCCGCGGGCGCGTCGCGCATCGTCGCGATAGACGGGCACAACGTACTTTTCGCGCGGCCGTGCCGCGCCGGCCTCGCGGAGAAGGAGCGCCGCCGCGCGCTTACGCGCGACGTGGCGGCGTACGCCGCCCGCCGCGCAGACGCGATCGTGTGGCTCGTGTACGACGGCGCCGGCGCGTCCGGCGAGGCTTCCGGCAATTTCCGGGTGTCGTATTCGGGCGGCGAGGGCGCGCACCGCGCCGACAGGCTGATAACGGACTACCTGCGCGCGGCCCTGCTCGCCGGCGCCGCCCTGCCGGCGGAGGTCGCCACGTCCGACCGCGATCTCGCCGCAGCGGCGGCGAAGCTCGGCGCGGCGGTGCGCGGCGCGAAGGAGTTCATCGCGGAGATGGAGATGGAGGCATGAAGGCGAGTTCGCGGAAGGAAGGCGGGGATTCCGTCACGTACGCCGAGGCGGCGCTTCTCGAGGCGCTGCGCAACCTGCGCGAGCCGTCGCCGCCGGCGCGCGTCCTCGTGGCCGGGAACAGGTCCGGGCATACGCCGCTCGCCGCGCTGGAGGCGTTTCCCGGCGCGGAGGTCGCCGCGCACGTATTCGACTTCCACCACGCGCGCGCGATGGTCAAGCGCCTGTTCGACGCGGACGTGCGCGCCGCCCGCAGGATCGTCCGCTGCGAGCCGTCCGTCCCCGCCGGCCCGTGGGACCTCGCGCTGTTCATGACCACGCCGCGCTCGATGCCCGCCGAACTCGTGCTGGACCAGCTTGAGGACATCCTGGCGAACCTGCGCCCGGGCGCGCCGTTTTTGATGTCGTTCGAAGGCGAGGAGGCCGACGCCCTGCGCACCGTGCGCCTGGCGTATCCGGGGCGCGTGCGCCGCGTGGCGGCCACGAAGCGCGCCGCGGTGTTCATGGTGCGGGGGCCGGAATCGCCCCTCCCCCGGCGCTCGTTCGCGGCGGAGTGGACCGCCTCCCTGCCCGGCCGCCCGCCGGAGACGTTCGTTTCGTATCCGGGGTGCTTCTGCCACCGGCGCGCCGACGCCGGAGGCCTGGCGCTGGCCGAGGTCGCGGCGCGCTCGCTGAAGCCTGGCGCGGCGATTCTCGACATGGGCTGCGGCTCGGGGCTGGTGGGCATACTGCTCGCCAAGGCGCTGGCGGCCGCGCACCCGGAAAACCCCGGCAGCCTCGTGATGGTCGATTCCCACGCCCGCGCGATCGCCGCCGCGCGCGAGAACGCCGCGCGCGTGGGGCTGGAAAACGTCCGCTTCGTGCTTTCCGACACCGGCCTGCCGCGCGGCGAGACTGCGGTCTGCGACGTCTTCGCCGGGAATCCGCCGTACTATTCCGAATACAAGATAGCCGAAACGTTCCTGTCCACGGCCTACGTGGCGCTGCGCCCCGGCGGGCTGTGCCACACGGTCGTGAAGACCGCCTCCGGGCTGCTGCCCGTCCAGGAGAAGTATTTCCGCAAGGCGGAAACCACGATGCGCCGCGGATACGCCGTCCTCACCTCCGTGCGCTGACCCCTCCCCCGCGCTTTTCACGGTTGACTCGGTGGGGGCTGGGTATGGTAGAATTGTCGCGTAGCGGCGCCGTGCGCCGGACGCTGAAAGGAGAATGCAATGGAGAAACCGATGTTCGCGGCCGCTGCCGCAAAGAGGTCCGCCGCAAGGCGGTTTCCGGCGGTGCTTGCGCCG
>CADCBS010000133.1 GCA_902799715.1 uncultured bacterium
GCGCCGGAACCACACCCCGCCCCCGACGCCGCGCCCGGCCGCGACGCGGCGGACGACGTTGCGGACGACGTTGCGGACTTCAATGACGTTGACTATATCCCGCCGGAACTCGACGCCGCTTCGCCGCAGAACAACCCGCCCCCGCCGCACGAGACGGCTTTCTGCGAATTTCTCGCGGAACACGAGTGCGACGCCGCTCTGGCCGGCGTCGCGGAAAAGCTTCTCCCTCCCGGATTGCGAACGCACCCGTTCACGCGCAAGTTCGCCGATGCATGGATCGCCGGAGCGCATGGCGACGCCGGCGCGCTCCCACGCCTTTTCGCGGACGCCTCCCCGGCGGAGCGCGACCTTATGGAGCCCGTCCTCGCCACACGCGGCAAGACCGCTTTCTCCGAACTCCCTCCAGAACGCGTGATGCAGGACTTCCTGCGCGCGCTCTGGTCGGCCGAAGCCACGCGCCGCCTCGGCGAACTCCCGGCGGAGTCGACGCCTGAAAACGACACGCGCCGACTCGCTTATTCTCTCTTGGCCCGCCGCTACGCCAAATCGCCCTGGGGATCGGTCGCGGCGCTGATGGATCTTGCCGTCCTCGACGACCCCGCGCACGGCCTCGGCCTGTCATGACGCCACCGTCCCGCCCCGAAACAAGATTGCGGCGCGGATGGAATCGAATTGCGACTGTTGTTTTACTTTGGACAGCCGACATTCGACTGCCGACAGCCGGCTTCAAGGGGACGGCTGCCGAATGGTAGGGCGCGTTGTCCCAACGCGCCGCCAACGCGCCGCGGCGGCTTGGGGTCAAGCCGCCCTACCAATTGTCGAATGTCGCCTGGACGTCGGCTGTCGAATGTCGGCTGTCGAACGCCAGTAGGGCGCGTTGTCCCAACGCGCCGCCAACGCGCCGCCCTAACGGTTTTCTTTCACTGCACGGCCAAGCGGATGCGGTAGAAGCCGCGCTGCTGGCCGGATGCGAGCGACTGACTGAACGACACCGCGCCGCCGCCGCTGAGCGCCCGCTCATCAACCTTCGTCCATGTCTCGCCGTCGCTCGAAGTGTCGAGATACGCGGTCACCGTCACGCCGTCGAGCCCGGCCGGCACGTCGATGTTCGCGCCCACGGCGAAAGTCCCGTCGCCGGGCTGGGCCTCGGCGGCCTGGCACAGCACCACGGACTTGGCGTCCGCAGGATCGAGGCCTAAAAGCCAGCTCTGCCAGCGCGGCAGGCCGTTCGCCCCGTCCCGCCGAGCCATGTCTCTATGGTGCTCTCTTCGACATCGCCGAAGTCCGCATAGTTCTTCGCCACCCACGCGCCGGGAACCGTGCCTTCCTTTTCCGCTATGAGGATGACGAACCCGCGCTTCGGCACGACCTTCAAGCCCGTGTCGTCGCTTTCAAGTTTGAATCCGTGCGAAGCCGCAGGCTCGTCGTCCGCGAACTCGAACGTCACGTTCTGCGGCTCTCCGGCGCCCCATTTCACGATGTAGCGGCCGTCTTCGTCTTCGGAAAACGCTATTGCCTTCGCCCTTTCAAGCGTGCCGACCTTCACCTTGACGACGATCGATTCCTTGCCTTCGGCCGGTGCGGCGAAGCTCATGGTTGCCGCCGCAAGCCAGTCGGAAGCGTTATGGAGCGAGCAACGCGTGTTGAACGCTTCAGTGCGGCCGGAGAGGTCGAGCGTCGCGCCGTCCTGCAGCGTGCAGGTGTAGAACCTTCCTTTCGAGCCGGCAGGCGTGAACGTGCCATACACGTTTATGCGGCCGCCGCCCTGCATGTATATTTCGTTGTACGTGGCCGTGTAGTTCTGCACGTTCACCGCCTTGCCCGATTTGATGTTGACCGGCGTGCCGAGGTCGAGCGTGGTTCCGGCCAGATCGAGGTTGTCGTTCACGACGAGAAAGCGCCCGCCGCCGAGAACGGTCCGGATCGTGCCGTTCGTAAGGTTCTGTCGCAGGTAGCAGTTCGCATCGTTGTTGAGATTGGGCAGGTGGATTTCGAGCACGTGCCCGCCGAGGTCGCCGGCGTTCGCGCTGCCGGCGTCGCCGAACACGATCGAGTTCGTCACGAACACGCTGGAGTCCGCCGAAAGCGATCCGACGCCGGATCCGCCCGAGGTGGTGGATGTCATGTTTACGCGGTCGTTCAGCAGCGTGCCGCCGTCGAGATGGATGTTCGTGCGGTACGCATAGTTTCCGCGCAGGTTGAACCTCGCGCCGGAGGCCACGTGGATCCCGCCCGTGCCGAACGCCTTGAAGCTGTCGTGGCTGTATGTCGTGTCGCTCCCCGACAGGGCGGCGTCCGGCGGCTGCGCCGTTCCGGCGTCCACGAACGTCCCGCCTTCATACGTCTGGGCCTTCGCCGAAACGAACGTTCCCGCGCCCGTCTTGCGGAGCGCGACCGCGCCCGCGAGCGACATGGACGTGTTCCGCAGCGTAGTTCCGGCGGCGACGTCCACTATTATCTCGCCGCCCGCTACAGACGACGTGACGGTGAACGGCTTGGTGCCGGAAACCAGAGAGGACGGAAGCGAAATAGAGCGGCCTTTCACGTCTATCTCAACCCCGCTCCCGACGGTAAAGTCCAATCCCTCGCCCATGTCGAGGAGCCCTGTACCTTCCGGCATAGTGAAGCCCGTCAAGACAAACGCTTTCGGCGTGACAGCCTTGGCCTTTATGGCGACATATTCATCATACGAAGAGAAACGCACTTCTATGTTCTCTGTTATGCCGTCCGTCCATTCTCCAGGGTATGCCGAACCGTCCTCGAGATAGAATTTCCACTCGTCGTTTTCAATGTCAAACGTGGCGGAATAGGGCTCGGCGGTCGTCTTGACGTAAAGTCCGTCGTTTCGGACGACAAGAGCCAACTCGCGGTCTTCGCCGGTCCAGCCGTTCCCGGCAAGCGAGAAACCGACTGTTTCTCCGGGTTCGAGCGTCCATGTCGCAAGGCAGTCGCCGACGGCGACGGAGCGGTCGCCGACATCCACTGTCACGTTCGCGCCATCCGCAAACGCGAGCGTGTCTCCACCGGCATACGACGAAGAAAGTTCCGACACGTCGAAAACCGGCGTCAAGTGCTCCGCGTCTCCAAGAGTCATTCTCGGAAGGTACGTAGTCATCGCCGGCTGGGGCTTGTAGCGGCCCAGAACGGTTACGAGTCTATTGGCCGCTAGATTTGCATGCGGCAGCCATGCGCCCGCAAACGTGAGATTGCTGACGACATACGTACTCTCGCCGCCGATGCACTTGCCGGAAGGAACGACGAAATCGACAAGCGGGGCGCTCAGGCCCGTCGCGCCGGTCACATAATAGGAGATGCCACTGTTTGTGCCGGACCTCGCGACATTATCGACAATCTTGCCGGAATCCACGATTTTGAGGTTTCGCTGGACCGTGCGATTGTTGCCGGTCACGGTCAGTGTGTAGCCGTTCAATCTTACATCGACATCATTCGCCTGTCCCCCGCAAATATTGAAACTGTCCGCCCCGTTACTTTCCACCCAGGCATCTCCGGTAAGCGTGAGACTTTTAAGGAATTCCTCGATATACGTGTTGCTACCCGAGACGGTGCCGGAGCCGTAGATTGCGCCATGGTCGTTCGGACCGTTCCCGGCGATCGACACATCGTAACCGGCGAGCGTCCCCCTGTTTTTGCTTATGCACACCTGGCCGCCGCTTTGGATGTCGACGGAAGTTCCCCTCGGGCCGAAGCCGTACCACACCGTCGAAAGCACATACCCGTCTTTGATGACGGTCCCGCCGGTGTATTTCTGCGATTTCTTGGAAGTATACGTGCCGTTGCCTTCCTTCACCACCTTGACGCCGCCTTCTATGGAAACCGTCGAGTTTTCGACCGGGTGTCCGCTCACGGCGATTATGTGCAGTTCGCCGCCGGGCGCGCCGATTTCGTCGCCGGCCTCGAAAGGCGTCGCAGTCGTGCTTGGAAAGAACTCGCCGCTCACGACGTCGAAAAGCCCTGCCGCCTCGTCGGAGTTGCGTTTCATCGGGACGTAGTTCCGCACGAGCGTCGTCTGCGGATTGTAGATCTTGAAGGAGTAGATGTCGCACTTGGAAATCTCGGCCACTGCGCCATTCCTGTTTCGCGCCGGGAGCATCATCGTTTGGTTCACGGTGGCAAGAGCCTTGTCAACCGTTTGGTTCAATTTGCTTACGCCGTCGATCATGAAATCAACCGTCGCCTTGCCGCTTGAAGTGTACTTCCATCCAGCGTTTATCAAGCAACGGCTATTGTTGACAGCAACCCCGGTGGTGTAGTCTATGCCATTGTAGGCGACATGCCATTTCGATCCGCTCTTAGGCCATATCCAAACGCCGTAAATGTTGTTGTTTTCGCTGTTTGACGCTCCTATCAACGGTTGCCATACGCTGTCTCCCGTCGGCCCGGTATATGCCACGTCGGCTTCGATCCTGACCTCGTTTATGGGCTTTATGCCGGTGTCTATGTACTGCGTGCCCGTTGCCTTTACGCATCCGAGCAAGGTGTAGCCGGCCGGCACGTCCGGGACAGTAGTAGAGGCACAGACGCGTCCCGTTCCCGCAAGCGCGGTGGTGACCGTGAGCGTGTGGCCGTTGAGCCACAGCGTCGCGCCCTCGCCGACGGTCAGCGTCCCAACCTCCTTGTCGGCGTCGAGCAGCACCGATTCGCCGGCCGCGATCGTCAGGTCCTCCGCAGCCGCCGAAAGCGACAGCGCGAGCGCGCCCGCGCCGATCAAACGCATCATATTCATAAGGTTCCCCTTCCCTTTCTGTTTCGATAGACAGCCCTTGGACTGACCATTGCCTTTTGTGACAACTCTTGTGACAATCGTTGCCCTTCGCGACAACCGGTCTGACAACTATTGCCCTTCGACAATCACTGC
>CADCBS010000134.1 GCA_902799715.1 uncultured bacterium
GGCCGCGGCGGAAACCGCCCCGGCCCCGAAACCGGCGGCAAAGCCCCGGCCCGCGCCCGCGCCAAGGCCGCAGCCCAAGCCCGCGGCGATGCACCTCTACCCCGTCTGAGCGGAAACGCGCAGACTTGAAAGGAGCGCGCCGCGCCGGAAATATGCGGCGGCTCCGCGACTGGAAAAACAGGAAAATCGACGGAGAAGGCAATGCCGCTGAAAGCGATGGTATTCATAGACGGAAACTGGCTGTACAGGAACCGGACGAACATCTTCCGGCGGCTCGAAGACCCTGGCGCCTGCGAAATAGACTACGGCAAACTGCCGAAGGCCATGGTCGAGGACGCCGCCAACGCGATCGACGCGGACATCGACATCGTGCGCACGTTCTATTTCGGCTCGATGCGCGTGATGATGGGCGGCGCCGCCAGGCAGAACGGATTCTACGAATTCCTCGAGCGGCAGTACCGCTACGAGATCCACATACACTCCTTCGCCGCGGCGCCGCAGTTCGAACGGCAGGACATGCACTGGATCAACATGGAGCTCGCCGCCGAAATGCTGGCCGCCGCGCACAGCCCCGGCGCGTTCGACATCGCGGTGCTCGCGGGCGACGACCTGGACTACGCGCCGGTGCTGCGCAAGGTCCGCTCGGCCGGAAAGCGCGTCATACTGGCGTCGGTGCGCCCCGACGGCGCGAGCATGGGCGAGAACCGCCGACTGGCGGAAATGCCGCGCACGTGCGACTTCCCGTGCGTGTTCCTCGACGACTGCGCGGCGTCGATCCGCCTCGTGCGCGCCCATACGGTGCGCAAGTGCCTGCAGTGCGGGCGCGAGGAGGAGACCACCTGGGCCGGGCACGACTTCTACTGCGAAGAGTGCCGCGGCAAGTTCCGCAGCGCAGCGTCGCCGGTGAAGTGATGCTGCGCGCGGCGGTCGACATAGGGGCGACGATCGTCTCGTTCTCGGTGTGGGACGGCCCGCGGCGGATCGCCGCGGGGGACATCCGCAACCCGCAGCGCGACATCGGCGCGGACATGGCGTCCAGGCTCGACGCCCTGCGCGAAGGGCGCGGCGCCGAGATGCGCGCCATGCTCGCGGAAGCGCTGCTGCGCCGCGTGTCGCATTCCGTGCACGCCGCCCGCAGGCGGGTTTCCGACATCGACATGTGGTGCTTCGCCGGAAGCGTGCCGATGCTCGCCGCGCTGGCTGACAGAAGCCCGTTTCCCAAGCCCGGCTCCGGCGCGGCGGAGCCGCCGTGGTCCGGCATCCTGCGCATGCGCGCGGAGGACGTCCTCCTGCGCGGCTCGTATTTCTGCGAGGCCGTGGCGCTGCCGCCGCTCGCGGCGTCCGCCGGCGCCGACACGGCGGCCGCCGTGATGGCGGCGGAGTTCAAGCACGTCTCGCCGCCGTTCATACTGCTCGACGCCGGCACGAACGCCGAAGTAGCCTACCGCTCGCCGGACGGCGCCGTATACGTGGCGGGCGTCCCCGCCGGCGCCGCGTTCGAGGCCGCCGGGATAAGCTGCGGCGTGTCGCCGTTCCGCGGCGCGATCGACCGCGCGGAGCGCGGGCCTTCCGGAGCCTTGCGCTGCCACGTGGCCGGGGATCCGCCGCACGTGTGGTCCATTCCGGGCGGCGGATGGACGAACAACGCCAACAAGGCGCGCGGCGTATGCGCGTCCGGCCTGGTCGACGTGATCGCGGAATCGCTCGCCAACGGAATGCTCCTGCCCGACGGTTCGCTTTCCGGGTTCGCGAAGTCGATACCGCTGCGCGACGGCCTTTCGCTGACGCCGGACGACGTGAAGCTTTTCATGGATTCGAAAGCCGCGGTCTGCGCCGCCGTCGAGACCGTTCTGCACGAAGCGGGCGTCTCGCCGGAAGAGGCCGCGAAGATGCCGTTCCTCGTGGCCGGGTCTTCGCGCTTCGGGATATCCCCGGCGCACGCCGCAGCAACCGGGATGTGGCCGGCGCACCTTCAGGTGCAGCCCGCCGGAAACGCGGCGCTCGCCGGCGCGGAGGCTTTCGTGCGCACTCCGCAGAACTGCGACCTGCGCCTGCGCGAAATCGCGGAAAAGACCCGGCCGGTGGACGTGGAGTCGTCGCCGTTCTGGAAGTCGCTCCTTCCGTCGCGCAGGCTCCTCGCCGAAGTCAGAGAAACCTGAAGCGCGGCGGGAAAAGCCTCACGTCCGGGAAAAAGTCGATCTCCGGCGCGGCGCCCGACGCGGAATCGCCGTATATCTGGTACACGGCGAAGCGGTAGTTGCCGCTCCAGCGGTGCGAGCGCAGCCACGACAGGCAGGCGCGGCGCAGGTTAGCCTTCTTGGCGGCGTCTATCCGCGGAAGCGCGCCGCCGTACGGCGAACGCTCCTTGTGGGTCTTCACCTCCACGAACAGCAGGGTGTCTTCGGGATCCTTCGCGATGACGTCTATTTCAAGCCGCCTGTCGTGCGCGGAAGGGCGCACGCGGCGGCCCACGATGGAGCATCCGCGCCGCTTCAGGTCCCGCACGGCCGCGTCCTCGCCCCACAGGCCCTGGCGTACGGACTCGTTGTCCTCCGCCTTCATTTCGCCGCGAGGTCTTCCAGCACGTTCGCCGCTATGGCGGTTTCTCCGATGTCGAGCGGCAGCGCGAAGCGCACGCTTCCGTCCTTCTTCTTCTTGTCGTGCCGCATCGCCGGCAGGAAATCCTCGAGCGGCCTGCCGCCGGGGAGCTCCGCGGGCAGGCCCACGGAAACGAGTATGCGCGCGATGATTTCCGCAAGCCCCTTGCGCGAAGCCATGCCAAGCCTTTCGGCGATGCGCGCCTCCTCCACCATGCCGATCGCCACGGCCTCGCCGTGCTTCACGGAAAATCCGGACACCACCTCCACGGCGTGTCCCACGGTGTGGCCGAGGTTCAGCTTGGCGCGCACGCCCTTCTCGAACGGGTCGGCGGAGACGAGGCGCACCTTCACCGCCACGGCGCGCGCCACGTAGGCCGAAAGCGCCTCCATGTCGGAAAGCTCGTCGAACGTGGCGTCGGGCGCCGCGTCGCGCAGGCCGCGGAAGAGCGGCAGCCCGGAAATCAGCCCCGGGTCTCCGATCACGGCGTGCTTGATCGTCTCGGCGAGGCCGCAGCGGAATTCGCGCACCGGGAGCGTAAGGAGCGTGGTGACGTCGGAAAGCACGAGCGACGGCGCGTGGAACGCGCCGATCATGTTCTTCGCCTCCGGCAGGTCGATTCCGGTCTTGCCGCCGATAGACGCGTCGACCATGGAAAGGAGCGTGGTCGGCACGTTCGCCCAGCGGACTCCGCGCAGCCACGTGGCGGCGGCGAAACCGGCGAGGTCGCCCACCACCCCGCCGCCGACGGCCAGGATGCAGTCGGAGCGTTCGAGGCCGGCGGCGAGGCACTCCTTCCAGATGCGCTGCGCGGATTCGATGGTCTTGGCGCGCTCGCCGGGCGGCAGCACGACCGGCGACACGGCGAACCCGTCCGAGCGCAGGGAGGACGCCACGTCCTCGCCGTGCAGCGGGTAGACGTTCTCGTCCGAGACAAGCACGACGCGCGAGCCTACGCCCAGCGCGCCCAGGCGTTCGCCGAGGGAATCGAGCGTCCCGGCGCCCACGTCTATCTCCGACGGCACGTCGCCCGACGTTATCCTGAACGCGCCGAACAGCGTTTCGGCGCGCTCGGCCATTTCGTCGAGCGAAAGCCCCGTCACGTCCAGCCGCCGCGCGAACCCGGCGTAGTGGGGGGCGCGCTTGGCCAGAAGGTCTTCGAGCGGCTTTCCGGCGGAATCGAGCCCGTTCGCGAGCAGGGGGCGCGTCCCGGGGTTCAGGTTGATGTGCGTGCGCAGGACGTCCAACGGGCAGTCCAGGCACAGCACCGTCCCGCTCTTTTCGGCGAGCGCGCGGGCCTCCGGGTCCAGCAGCGTCCCGCCGCCGAGCGAAACGACGGCCGCCGGGCCTGCGCACGTTTCGCGCAGGGCCTCCAGCTCGCGACGGCGGAAACCCTCCTCGCCTTCGGAGGCGAAGATTTCGCGCACGGTCATGCCGGCTTTGTTCTGGACGGTCCTGTCCAGGTCCGAGAACGGCAGCCGCATCCGCTCGGCAAGCACCTTGCCCAATGTGGTCTTGCCCGCGCCGGGCGGGCCGTAGAGAAAGAACTTTCGCATTCCGCAATCCCCTTTCGCCGCGAGTATACCAAAGTTTGCCGCCGCCGCGCTACCTGGCCGGCGCGCGCCGCCGGGCGCGCCGCGCCGCCCGGCCGGCCTCTATCGCGTCGAGCATGGCTTTCACGCCGGGATCGGCGCGGAGGGACCTGATTATCGACTTCGCGTTCTTCGCCCAGCGCGCCGCGTGCAGCGGACAGTACCGCGCGGCGAAGGCGTCGATGTCGCCCGTGTAGCGCTTGCGGACCGTGCCGGCGGCCCAGTTGCCCTGCACGTAGTAGGAGCGCACGCCGTCGGAGTAGCGGCGCGCGGGATGGTCCTTCCTCGGCCCGCCCACGCCGAACTCCAGCCCCGGGCGCCCGTTTTCGATCTTGCGTATCGCCATCAGCATGTAGGCGCCTTCCCGGTCCAGGCGGTTGTTTTCGATTATGGTGCGCAGCATGCGCATTTCGTTTTCCGGGAAAGACGCCCCCTCGGCGCGGAAAAACGCCGATGCCGCGGCAACGGCCGCGCACAGGATTATGGCTATGCTCCGTTTCACTTCTGCCGATTCTACCATATTCCGCGATTTCGGCGCAAGGATTTCCGCTGGGGGAAAAGTGCAATATGTAGTGGAACACCCCGGAAAGGCGTTCTGTCTGGGTGGAGACAGAGGTTGAAACGAGAGAAGGACCGGTTGAGGAAGGCAAAGG
>CADCBS010000135.1 GCA_902799715.1 uncultured bacterium
GCGCCCTCCGCCTCCGGCGCTCTCCGCCGCCGGCGCGGCGTCCCGCGCCTTCCCCTCCGGCGCGCCGCTTTTCAGCACCATCCACGCCACGATCGCAATCGCCGCCGCGGCCGCCGCGGCCGCCGCCGCGATGCGCGCCGGAGACAGCCTCCCGCCCGCTTTTCCCGCCTTGCCTTCGCGCACCGAGACGGGCGATATGCCGCGCTTCTCCAGCTCCGCCCACAAGGCGTTCCGGTCCGGGGCGTCAAGCTCGATGGACGCCTTGCCGCCCGACTTGTCTCTGTAGGTAACCGTGAAAGTCATCGTCTGCTCCTGTGGAAACCGGTGCTATTATACCATATTTCCACGCGTCCGCCGCCCGCCGCGGACGGCGCGGATGCGCCCCGCCTTTTCAGAAGAGCTCCTTCTGCTCGCCGCGCGGGCGCTTGGGCCGGCGGCGCAGGAGACGCGCCTCGCCCGTGATTTCGCAGCGGTTGGCGTACAGGAAAACGAACAGGACGATGACGGCAACCGCGATCCCCGTCCACCCGAGCGATGCCGCCAGATGTTTCGCCGCCCAGCCCGGCAGGGACGCCGCGGCGAGAACGTCGGGCGGCGCCGTCCGCAGCCCGTTCCGCACGTCCTCCGGCCGCCCCGCGTCCGCCGGAGCCGCCGGCGCTGACGGCGCCGGGCTTTCCACCGCCGCCTTTTCTTGGGCCGCCCGCGCGGCGGCTTCCGCCTTCGCCGCCGCCTGCCGCAGCATGGCGGCCGCCTGCGCCCTGCTCGCCGCCACGAGCCTGTCGGCCGCGTCCGCAAGCACCTGCGCGCGGAAATTCTCTTCTCCGGGGCCTGACACCGCCCGCCTTGCGGAAAGATACCGGTCCATCCGCGAATCCAGCTCCGTACGCGCGGCATCCGCTTCCGCATCAGCCTCCGCCGCGTCCGCAAGCGCGCTCGCGGCGTCCGCAAGCGCGCTGCCTTGCACGTTCTGCGGCGCTTCCGCCGCCACCCCCGCCGCCTGGACCGCCCCCGCCGCCGGAACGGCTCTGTCCGCAGGCCCTTGCGCAGGCGCGGGGGCCGGCGCCGGCGCGAGCCACAGGCAGAGCAGGAACGCGGCGACCGACGCCGCGGCGGCCGGCACTACCTTCGAGCGCGCGAACGGAACGGCGAACACCGAAACGAAAAACACGGCTGCCGGATCCACGGACAGCCCTCCGCACAGCCTTCCCGCCACCGCGGCCGCCGCCGACAGCGCCACGGCGCAAAGCACGTTCGCGCGGTGCCCGGCCAGGAATTCCGGCCCCACGCCCAGGAAGAGCGCGCCCGGGTTCCCGCACCTGGCCGCCAGCGCCGAACGCACCGCCCCCGCTATGCGCGAGTACGGCTCGGCGAGCGCCGAAGCCGCCGCAGGCGTTATCATCGTGACGGCCGCAAGCGCCATGCCGGAGAACAGCACCCGCGCCGGAACGGCGCGCGCGCCGGGCACGAAGCATCCCGCCGCGCACCCGGCCGCGAAAGCCAGGAATGCCGCGGCGAGCGCGGAAGTTTTCTTTTCTTCGTCGCCCGCGGAGGAGTTTCCGGGCGGGGCCAGCCTGCGCGCCGCCTTGTCTGCGGCGATTGCGAACGGAATCGCCGTCAGGCAGAACGGGTCGGGCACGGAAAGTCCGGCCGCGGCGGGATACGTCTTCGCGAGTCGCTGCGAAAGGAAGTCGGCCGCGGCCAGCGAGAATGCGAAGCACGCGAGCGCGGCGAAAACGCCGCACCCGGTGCCGCCCGCCCCCGCGGCCGCGGCGGCGAGGAACGAGAACTTCAGCATGCCCGGCGCGTCGATGCTTATGGTGCGCGTGGCCCTGACCGCGAAGAGCAGCAGGTTCAGCGCCACGCACGCCGGGATGGCGGCGAGCGCGGCCGTCCCGGCGCGGGCGGCCGGCTCCGGCGGCGCGAAGCCCAATGCGGCGCGCAGCAGGAATCCCGCCAGCACGAAGCCGGCGGTTCCGGCCAGTATGCGGAAGCCGCAGTGCGCGGCGTCGCGCGCGCCGAGGCCCGCAGCCGCGCCCGCAGCCGCGGCGAGCGCGGGAACGGCCGCTGCGGCGGCTATCCACGCGGCGCCCGGAAAGAGAATGTCGGCAATGTCCATGTGCAACCCCTCGAAAAAAACCTTTGCGCGAGTTTACACGATTTTCCCCGCGAACGGAAGCCGCAAGTGCAATCCGCCCCTACGAAATAAGATTACGGCGCGTATGAATCCAATTGGCCGTGTAGAACATGTAGTTCGTCCGTGCCGCCATATTGGAAATTGGAATTGGCTATTGGCAACATTTTCACATTGGCAACATTCCCCCTGTCCCAACGCGCCGCCCAAAAATCGCGCGTCCCCTGGTAGGGCGCGTTGTCCCAACGCGCCGCGGCGGATGTCCAATGCGGGCTGTCGGATGTCGAATGTCAGATGTCGAAACCTTCAAGCAAGATTTCTTACGCGCGGAGACGCGGCTGCTTCTCTGCGTTCTCGGCCTCTCTGCTCCTCTGCGTGAGGCCTTGAAACCCGGAAATAAGATTACGGTGCGGATGAATCCAATGGCCGTGTAGAGCGTGTAGAACATGTAGAACGTCCGTGCCGCCATACTGGAAATTGGAATTGGCTATTGGCAACATTTCCACACTGGCAACATTCCCCCTGTCCCAACGCGCCGCCCAAAAATCGCGCGCGCTCGCGGCGTCGCGGCGGGCGGCTCCGCCTCGCCCGCCTCCCTTACGTCACTTTTATCCCTTCTGTCCCTTCTGTCTCTTATGTCCCTTATGTCTCTTTTCTCCCTTGAGCCCCATTTGGCTCGCAGACATGCTACTGCACGGGGCTGTCTTCCCCGGCCTGCGGCGGGTTGTCCGCGCCGCAAAGTCTCGCCGCGTATTTCTCCATGCGAGCCTCGCCGAATCCTTCAATCGCCTTCAGGTCTTCAGGCCGCAGCGTCTCGTGCTTCGCAGCCTCCGCCATCTGGGCGTCCGTCATCACCATGTACGGAGGGACGGCGTCTTCCATCGCAATCGCCTTCCTCCGTTCGCGCAGTTTCGCGAACCGTGCAAACGCCTCTGGCTCCAGCGTTTCCCTGTAGTCTATCCGGCCCTGCCTCCAATCGCGCCCTCGGGCTGCGGCTCCGTCTATCCACTCGACGCAAAACGCCCAGCCGTTCCCCGCAAACGCCTTTTCGATCTGGAGAACCCTGTGCGACCGCAGAAAGGCGTTCATATCCTCCTGCGCCGCCTCTCCGCCGGAAACCGGCACCATGAATGTCGCTATCTGCACCATTGATCTCGCATCCGGCATCAAGGCTGAAAAGGTGGCGCGCCGTTGCTTTCGGCAATGCTACTTGCGCCGGAGCGCCGTGTTTCGTTCGTTCCGCCCTGCGGCGGAAACAGGCAGTCTGCGGGGACCGCGCGGTCAGTCCTGCGGTGCTGCGGAGCGGGCGAGGCGGAAGCCGTTGTCCCTGTTGCGGCTGCCGGGATTGTTCCTGTTGCGGTTGGCGGAACGGCAGTTCCGCGCGTTGTTGTTCCAGCTGCCGCCGCGCAAGACACGGTTGTCGCCCGAAGCTCTTCGCAGACTGCCAAAACCTTTCTTCTCCATGCACTTGCGCCGGCGATTTCCGTGAACGCCGTCAGCGCGGTCGCCCGCGCCTGATACTCGAGTTCGCTCCACTCGCCACGCGCGAACGCTTTTGCGTATGCTGCCATCTTCCGCCTGTACCGGAGGCGTCCGGCCCTTGATATGCGAAGCGCGTCCGGATACACCCTGATCCCCAGAAAATCCATTCCCCGGCAGGTTTTGTTCAAAAACGGCTCGCGCTTCAACTCCAGACCCAGCGAATCCCGCGCGAACGATTCTATCTGCGGCCGGAACCTGAGAAGAGCGGACTTGTCGTCCGACCATGCCACGAAATCATCCATGTAACGGACATATCCGAAACCAGCGCTCTGCACGAACCGGTCGAGCCTGTCCAAATACAGATTCGCAAAATGCTGGCTCGTGAGTGAACCAATGGGAAGACCGCACCCCGGCGTCTTTTCGTAGGAATCGATTATGCGGAAAAACCAGCCGAGAAGGCCCGGATCCTTGAATCGCCTGCAAAGCACCGCTTTAAGCCTGTCGTGCGGCACGGAATCGAAGTACTTCTTGAAATCGCACTTCATAAACCACCCGTGCCGCCGGGCGAAATGCCGTGCGCGCCCGACTGCGGCTACCTGTCCTTTCCCCTTTCTGCAAGCATACGTGTCGTACACCAGCCACTTGTCGAAATACCGCTCGCAAACGTTCATCAAGGCATGATGCAGAACGCGCTCGCCGAACGCCGCTGCGCAGATTTCCCGCTCTTTCGGATCGTATATCGTAAACCGCTTGAAATCTCCCACCGGATAATCGCCATCGATCAATCCGCGCCTCAACCGCAAAAGCCGCGCGTCAAGATTCCTCTGGAAGTCCTGCTGGTCTGCGCGCGTCCGTTTGCTACGGCTCGCCTTCCAAAAGGCGAGCCGCAGATTCTCAGGGTCTACAATCTCCTCAAACAAATGGCCTGCTCGTTTCATCCGTCCACCATGTTCCAACCGAAATTCCGCGCGCGCTCGCGTCGTCGCGGCGGGCGGCTCCGCCTCGCCCGCCTTGCTCCGCCGCTCGCGCTATTGCTCCGCCCCTTGACCGCGCGGTCCTGCGGACCGGGATCGCTCCTGATGCGGAAGGCGGAACGGCAGCACCGCGCGTAGTTGATCCAGCTGCCGCCCCGCAAGACACGGTTGCCGCCCGAAGCTGGACCAGACGGATCAGTCACGCTATGCGATGGATACTCTCCGTACTTGTCTTCACACCATTCCCATACATTTCCAATCATATCGTAAAACCCCCAGCTGTTCGCGTCTTTGCCTTTGACCCTGCATGCATGGGCTGTCCCTCCGGGATAATGCTTTTCAGGCCACGAAGCAGTATTGAGACCCCTTCTTCCTTTGTATCCTTCGCTGGAATTGCCCCCGTACCATGCGATGTCATCCAACGCAGGAGCCTTGTTCTTTCCTTCAATTTTCATTTCCATTCCGTTTGGCAGCGCCGTGCCGGTTCCGGCCCGGCAAGCGTATTCCCATTCCGCCTCGGTCGGGAGCCGGTATTCGCACCCGGCAGGCAGGCGGCCAGCATCCCTTTCCATTTTGTTCACCCGCTCGCAGAACCTTTTGGCATCGTGCCAGCTTACATAATAGACTGGCGTATCGTCGTCGATGTCGCCGCAGGTCGCGACTGCGTCGGCAACCGACTTCCACCCACAGAAATCTTTTAATGTCTTGCCGTCCAAATAGGGGTATTTCGTGTCGTCATAATACGCCTTGCGCGCCAGATCCTCCACTGTTTCACCGCCCATCACGCTTTTCCACTGCCCTTGCGTCACTTCGGTCTCGCCTAACCAGTAGCCTTTCGTCAACGTCACGCGATGCTGCGTTTCGTCATTGTCGCGGCCATCCTCCGACTTCGGGCTTCCCATCGTGAAACTCCCCGGCGCGACGTATATCATCTTCATCGCCGCTCCGCCCGGAAGCGTCAGCGTTCTTGTTTCGCCCTGTTGCAGCGTCGGGGCCGGTGCGGGCTTGGCTGGAGCCGGGGCGGGCGACGGAATTGGCGCTTGTTGCGGAATGTGACCGGAGCCGTTCGCCCGATTTACCAGACCGCCCAAACCACCATCCGCCGAGAACCGCCACGGCCAATGCCGCCGCACCAGCAAGCAGAAGTCCCGTCTTGGGCTTGACTGGCTTCACGTATATTTCATCCGCAGGCGGCTGTTGCGCGGCGGGATGCCCGCCGTTGCCCGTTCCGAGAACGCCCTCTACATGTCCTGCACGTTCTACACGGCTAAAACCGTTCCCCTCTATCACCGCCATGCAGCTTGCCGGACGGTCTTCCGGCTTTTTCGCAAGCCCAGCCATCACGCCGGCGGTGATCGGCGTTCCCTCCGGCAGCGGCTCCGGCGAATCGTTGTCTATCTGGTATTCCACCTGCCCGCGCACGAACGGCGGCTCCCCTTTCATGCACTCGTATGCCATCGCCGCGAACGAATAGACGTCCTGCGCGGGCTTCGGCGCCCTGCCGTGCAGTTGTTCCGGCGACATGTAGAGAAGCGTTCCGCCGGACGATCTGCCGGTCACGCGCGTCATCGTTTCTTGTATCTCGCGCGCGATGCCGAAATCCAGGACGAACGGAACGCCGTCATTGCGGATCAGCACGTTTCCGGGTTTTATGTCGCGGTGGACCACCTTCTGAGAATGCGCGTAGTCTATGGCGGCGGCGACGGGCTTCAGCAGGGCCGCCGTCTCCTCTGCGGAGAGTTTGCCCCATTCGGCAAGGCAGGCGGAGAGCGTTTTGCCTTCGATATAGTCCATCACGATGAAAGGATTGCCGCCGTTTTCCTCGAATGCGCGTATCTGCACGATGTTCGTGTGGACAAGTTTCATCGCCATCAGCGCTTCGCCC
>CADCBS010000136.1 GCA_902799715.1 uncultured bacterium
GGCCGGCGCCGCCGCGATAGCGTTCGCCGCGTCGATGGCGGCGGGCGCGTCCGCGGCCGTGTCCGCGGCGGCGGAGCGCAGGTTCGCGGCTTCCCTGGCCGAAGCCGCGCCGGAAGGCGGTGCGCAATGACGGCGCGCGGACGCATGCGCATGGCGGTTTTCGCGGCGGCGGCGCTTGCGGCGGCGGCCGCGGGCGCGCAGTCGTTCTACGTGAACGGGCGCGAAATCGGCGGCGGGCGCTCCTCCCGCAGGGCGCGGGGCGCGGCGTTCCGTCCCGCGGCGGACGTGAAGATTTCGCCGGACCGCGCGGTGGTGGCCGGCGAGCCGTTCTCGCTCGAGTTTTCCGTGACGGTCCCGGAAAACGCCACGATGGAACAGATCTCCATTTCCGGGCTTCCGCAGGAAAGCGACGGCTTCACCGTGCTGCGGCAGGAGAACCTGCCCGACGCCAAGGCGGACGGCGGCGGCGTGAAGAAGCGCTTCCGCATAGTAATGCGCCCGGACAGGCCGGACGTGAAGGGACGCAGTCTGCGGTTCGCCATAGGCGGCACCGTGACTTCCGCGGAGCCGGTCTCGATAGCGGGATCTTTCGGCACCACGTACAGCAGCATAAACGGGCGCGAGTCGTACGGCGCGAACGTGAGGATAGACGCCGGGACGGTGGAGCTGAAGGTGGACCCGCTGCCGGAAAAAGGGCGGCCCGACGCGTTTTCCGGGGCGGTGGGGACGCGGTTCGCGCTTTCGTCGCGGTTCGAGGAGCCTGACGCCGGATGGCCCGGCACGTGGTCCACGGCCGTCTACGCGCTGGACTACGACGGGTGGTTCCCGACAAACGCAGCGCCGCGCGTGCACGGCTTCGAAAAAGCGTTCGAGAACGTGCATCCGATGCGCGAGACGTCGCGCGGGCCGCACAGGGTGGAGTGGCGGCAGACGATGATGCCGCGCGGACTTTCGAGCACGAACGGGCCGGCCGCGGGCATAGTGTTCTACAACACGCGCACCCGCCGCTACGAAGTGGCGCGCTGCGCGGGCGCGCCGCTTGCGTTCAAGCGCCCGCCAGCGCCGCCGGAGCCGCCGCCCGAGATAGGGCTTTCGCGCGAGGACGGGCGCAAGGGCGTTCCGCTGCGTTTCGCGCCTGGCGCGCGCTCGCCGGTGACGGGCACCGTTCCGCCGGGCGAGACGCCCGTGGTCCTGGAACGCAAAGGCGCGTGGCGCAGGGTAAGGACTTCTTCAGGGACGGGGTGGATAAGATGACGACTGCCAGAAAACTGCTTCTCGCCGCGGCGGCCGCGGCGGCGCTCGCCGCGATTCCCGCGGCCGCGCAGGACTATTCCGCAGGCGACGCGGACTACGCGGCGGAGTATGCGGCCGGCGGCGCCGGCGCGCCGGAAAGCGCGTTCGCGCCCGAGGTGTCCGCCAGGACGGTGTCGGTGTCGGGCGGCAAGGCCGAGATAGAGCTTTCCGTGAATCTGGGCGACCCCGGGCTGCACCTCGACGCGGAGCACGGCGTTTCCGTGGATGGCGGGGAGAAGCTGCGCGCGGACGGCATGCTGTGGCGCGTGCCGGCCGGCGGCCTCCTGAAAGTTGAAATCAAAGCGTGCAGCGACACCGTGTGCAAGAACGCGGAAGTGGCGCTGGCGTGGAACGCGGAGAAAAAAGGCTTCTTCGCGGCGGCGGGCGCGGACGCGGCGAAGGCCGTTCCGGCGGCGGAAGCGGCCGGGACGGAGCGGGTTTCGCTGCCGAAGCCGCTGCGCAAGGGCAAGGCGGAAGGCAAAATGAGTTCCGGCGAGTTCAAGGCGTTCCTGGAAGCCGCATTGCGCGAGGCGGAAGGCAAGAAGGATTCCGGCGAAAAGGAAGAGACGGACTACTCGTGGCTTGCGATACTGCTGATGGCGTTCTTCGGCGGGATGCTGATGAACTTTTCGCCGTGCGTGCTGCCGATGATGCCGGTGAACCTGGCGATAATCGGGGCGGGCGCGCGCGCGATAGACAAAGGCAAGGCGAGCCGCGCCGGAGGGGCGGCCCGCGGAGCGGCGTACGGCCTGGGCATAGTGGCGGCGTACGGCACGCTGGGCCTTTGCGCCGCGCTGGGAGGCATGGCGTTCGGCGAGATACAGTCCAGCCCCTGGTTCAACCTGGCGATAGCGGTGCTGTTCGCGGCGCTCGGGCTGTCGCTGCTCGACGTGTTCTTCATAGACTTCGCGAAATTCGCCTCGGGCGGCGGCGGGAAGAAGGCGTCGTTCGCGTCGGCGCTCGCGGCCGGCGCGCTTTCCGCGGTGCTGGCGGGCGCGTGCGTGGCGCCGGTGCTGATTTTCATACTCGCGTACACCGCGAAGGAAGTCGCGGCCGGCAACACGCTCGCGGCCGGGCTGCCCTTCGTGTTCGCGCTGGGCATGGCCGCGCCGTGGCCGGTGGCGGGCGCGGGGATGAAGTTCCTTCCGAAGCCCGGGAACTGGATGAACGCGGTGAAAAAAGTCTTCGCCGTGTTCGTGCTGGGCTTCGCCGCATGGTACGGCCGGCTGGCTTATCTCGGCTGGGCCGGGGAGACGGCCGAAGGCAGCGTGACGCCGGAGGAGTTCCCGGCGGCGTACGCGAAGGCTGCCGCCGAGGCGGCGGAAAAGGCGGAAAAGAAAGGCAAGCCGGTGCTTGTGCTCGTGGACTGCTGGGCGACGTCGTGCAAGAGCTGCTCGTGGATGGAGCGCAACGTATTCCAGGATCCGGGCATGGCCGAGACGCTCGACCGTTTCGTGGTGGTGAAACTCCAGGCGGAGAAGATAGGCAAGCTGCGCCGCCTGCCCGGATTCGAAGACGTGGGCGGACTGCCCGCGTTCAGGATATTCCCGGCCGCGAAGAAGGGGGCGGGCGGCGAATGAACGTCCTCGTGATGGGGGCCGGCAGGTCCGGCCGCGCGGCGGAGAAGCTGCTTGCGCGCACCGGGCACGACAGCCGCATCATAGACGGCGGCGACGCGTTTCCGGGCGGCGAAGGCTGGGCGTTCGCCGTGGCGTCGCCGGGGATTCCGGCGGACCACCCGTGGATCGCGGAATGCGGACGCAGGAACATCCCGGTGGTGAGCGAGCTCGAGCTGGGCGCGGGATGGTTCCGCGGCAAGATGCTGGCCGTGACGGGCTCCAAGGGGAAGTCGAGCGTGGTGAAGCTTTTGGCTGACACGCTGAACGCGGCCGGGCGCGCTGCGGTGGCGTGCGGCAACTACGGGAAGCCGCTTTGCGAAGTGGTCGCGGACGGCGGATCGCCGGAGTGGGCGGTGGTGGAAGTGAGTTCGTTCCAGATGGAGCAGACGCGCCGGTTCCGCCCGGCCGCGGCGGCGATGCTGAACCTCCAGGCCGACCATCTCGACAGGCACGGCGACATGTTCACGTACATGACGCTGAAGCTCGCGCTGCTGCGCGGCATGGATTCCGGCACGGCGCTTCTGCCGGACGGGTTTCCGGTGCGCGACGGCCTGAAGCCGGGAGTGCGGCTCGAGACGTTCGGCGCGGAAGGCGGCGACTGGCGCTGGCGCCCCGGCGAGGTGTCGGGGCCGGGCGGATGGCGCGTGCCGGCGGGCGGCTCGTATTTCGACAACGCCGTGCTGGGGCCGAACGCGGCGGCGGCGTGCGCGCTGATGCGCGCGGCGGGGCTTTCGCCGGCGGACGCGGCGCGCGGATTCGCGGCGTTCGAGCCGCTGCCGCACCGGATGCAGACCGTGGCGGAGGCCGGCGGCGTGAAGTTCATCGACGATTCCAAGGCCACTTCCATGGCCGCTCTGGCCGCCGGAGTGGAGATGGCGGGGCGTCCCGTGCGCCTGATAGCCGGGGGGGTCCCGAAGGGCGACGATCCCGTTTCCGCGATTGCGGTATTGCAATCAAGGGCCAAAAAAGTGTATCTTATAGGGCGCTGTGCGCCGGAGCTGTCGGCTGCGTGGGGTAGAGCCGTTCCGTCGGAGACGTGCGGAACGCTCGAAAACGCGTTCGCCGCGGCGCTGCGCGATGCGGAACCGGGCGAGGCCGTGCTGCTTTCGCCCGGATGCTCAAGCTTCGACCAGTACAACAATTACGGGGAGCGTGGCGATGCGTTCAAGGCTCTGGCAGAGTCTGCGGCGCCCGCGATGCGAACCGGCAACAAAGGATGACAGAGAAAATGAAGGCACAGAAGAAAATGATCAAGGCCGGAGTCGGCCTGGCCGTCGTATGCGCCGCCCTGCAGGGCTGCAAACCCCAGAAATCGCCCATGGCGGAGAATGTCGGCGTCACCGAACCGCCGACCGTGATCGCGCCCGCCCCGACGTCGACGTCGACGCTCGAGCCGTCGGACGTCGACATCGGCGTTCCGGCGTCGAACGAACAGCCGCCGGCCCCGGCGATTGCCGTGAAGCCGCTTCCCCCGCCTCCGCCGCCGCCCGCGGCAAAGCCGGTCCGGCCCCTGCCCCGCCCGGCGCCCGTCGTCGCCGCCCCTGCGGCTCCGGCGCCCGCAGCCGTCGCCTACAAGGTGGTGAAGGGCGACACGTTCGGCGGCATCGCCCATCGCAACGGCATAAAGCTTGCGATGCTCCAGAAGGCCAATCCTTCGATAACCGACCCCAACAAGCTCCGCATCGGCCAGACGGTCAACATCCCGGCGCCTGCGGCCGTCCCTGCGGCCGTCC
>CADCBS010000137.1 GCA_902799715.1 uncultured bacterium
ACGGCGGTGCGGCGGCCTTCCGCGGTGTATGCGAAAGGCGACGGCAGGCCCGCCACGGGCTTTCCGCCGGGGAGGGCCAGCCCGCGCAGCGCGGCGAGCGCGGCGCGCACGCCGGCGAACGAGCCGGGGCCGGTCCCGGCAAGGAAGGCGTCCACCGCGGCGAACGGCGCGGCGGGGCCGCCGCCTGGGACGGACAGCGCCTCGCGCAGGAATGCGGAAACGGCGGCCAGCCAGTCGGCGGAGCGCGCGTTCGACGAAGGGAACTCGCGGGCGGCGAGCGTTTCGCCGTCGCGGACGACGGCGGCGGAAAGGACGTCGGTGGACCGGTCTATCGCAAGAGTCGTCATCTTCTTCTCAGCCCAGCACTCCGGCGCCCGGTCCGGCGAAATAGGAGTTCGCTATCGCCGCGCCCGTGTACGCCTTGGCGGCGGCGGCGGCGCGTTCCAGGGATTCGCCCTTCGCGAGCGCGGCCGCGAGCGCGGCCGACATCGTGCATCCGGTGCCGTGGGTGGAGGCCGGGCGCGCGGTTTTCGGCCCGGCCAGGAAGCGCGGCTCGCCGCCTGCGGCCAGGAATACGTCGGCGCACACGGGCGCGCCGCCGTATTCCGCGGCGGCGGCTTCGCGGATTTCTCGCGGCAGGGTCCAGCGCGCGTGCCCGCCCTTCAGCAGCACCGCGCACCCGAATCGCCTGTATATCGCGCAGGCGGCGTCCACGCCGTCCTGCAGCGAGCGGATCTTCATGCCGGAAAGGATTTCGGCTTCGGGGATGTTGGGCGTTACGGCGAACGCGACCGGCAGCAGGCGGTCCTGAAGCGCCTTCACGGCGTCCGGCTCGAGGAGCGCGGCGCCGGAGGTCGCCACCATCACGGGGTCGGCCACGAGCGGGATCTTCGCCTGCGCGAACACGTCCGCGGCGGCGGCCACGAGCGCGGCGGAATGCAGCATTCCGGTCTTCGCGGCCTTCACCGCGAAGCATGAAAGCACGGCCTCGGCCTGGGCGCGGAAGACGTTTTCCGGGACGTCGTGCACGGCGTAGACGCCGCGCGGGTTCTGCGCGGTCACGCCGGCCACGGCGGCGCAGCCGTGCACGCGGAAGTCGCGGAACGTGCGCAGGTCGGCCATCAGCCCGGCGTTGCCGCCGGAATCGGTGAACGCGGCCGACAGCGCGGCGGGCGCCTGCCGCGCCGCGCCGGCGGAAGCCCTCCCCCGGCCGCGCCTCTCTCCGCCGCGGTCCGCCATCAGGCCGCCCCGCCTTTCGACGCCTGCATCTGCAGGTATGCCTCTATGAACGGTGCGATGGCGCCGTCCATCACCGCCTGCACGTCTGAAGTCTCCTCGCCGGTGCGCAGGTCCTTCACCATCGTGTAGGGGCAGAACACGTAGGAGCGGATCTGGCTGCCCCAGCCGTTTTCGCTCTTGGCGCCGTAGAAGCGGTCCATCTCGGCCTTCTTCTGGTCCTCGTAGTATTCGTACAGCTGGGCGCGCAGCATGTTCATGGCCTTTTCCTTGTTCATGTGCTGCGAACGCTCCTTCTGGCATGCCACCACGATGCCGGTGGGCAGGTGCGTGAGGCGCACGGCGGAGTCGGTCTTGTTCACGTGCTGGCCGCCGGCGCCGCCGGAGCGGTAGGTGTCGATGCGCAGGTCCTCGTCCTTGATCTCGATGTCTATCGCCTCGTCGATCTCGGCCACGGTCTCGACGGACGCGAAAGACGTCTGGCGGCGCTTGTTCGCGTCGAACGGCGATATGCGCACCAGGCGGTGGATGCCGCGCTCGGCCTTCATCTGCCCGAAGGCGTAGGGCCCTTCGATGCGGAAGTAGACGTCCTTCATGCCGGCTTCCTCGCCCGGCTGCGAATCGTATTCCTCGATCTTCCAGCCCTGGTCTTCGGCGAAGCGCTTGTACATGCGGTACAGCATCGTCACCCAGTCGCACGCCTCGGTGCCGCCCTGCCCGGCGTGGAGCTTCACGAACACGTTGCACGCGTCGAACTTCCCGCCGAGCAGCGACTGCATGCGCAGCTTCTTGAAGATCGCCTCGGCGCGGTCGCATTCGGCGAGCGTGTCCTTCAGCGCGGCCTGGCGCGCCTCGCCCTCCTCGGCCCCGGCGAGCTCCAGCATCACGTCCGCGTCGTCCACGGCCTTCACGAGCGCGTCGTAGGGCCCCACGTACGCGCGCTCCGCGTTGGTGCGCGCGATCACGTCCTTGGCTTTCGCCTGGTCGTTCCAGAAATCCGGCTTCGCCTGCTCGGCCTCGAGCGCGGCGAGCCTGTCGCGCCTCGCCGACAGCGAAATGTACTCCGCCATTTCGCCGATGCGCCTGCGGAAATCCGCGATTCGCTGGCCAACCTCTTCCGGTTCCAGCAGTTTCTCTTTCTTCTCTTCTGTCGCCATGCCCGCAAGTATACCAAACTTGGCGCGTTGCGCCAGCGCGGCGCCGGAAAAGGGGCGTAAACCAAAATATTGCAAAAAGCGGCCGCAAATCCTACACTTTCCGCCGTCTTCAAGCGGAGAAACGACATGGATTTGCTGGAAATCGCAGGCAGGAAGTTCCATTCCCGCCTTTTCATAGGGACGGGCAAGTATTCGTCGCCCGAAAAGATGGCCGACGCGATCGCGGCGGGCGACGCCGCCCTGGTCACCGTGGCGCTGCGGCGCGTGGACCTTTCCGGCGCGGAGACGGCAAAGGCCGATCCGCTGCTGTCGCGCATCGACGCGAGCCGCGTCACGATCGTCCCGAACACGTCGGGCGCCCGCACCGCGGAGGAGGCCGTGCGCATCGCCCGCCTGGCCCGGGCCGCCGGCGGCTTCGACTGGGTGAAGCTCGAGCTCACGCCCGACCCCACGCACCTGCTGCCCGACCCGGTGGAGACGCTGAAGGCCGCGGAGATCCTCGCGAAGGAGGGCTTCCGCGTGCTGCCATACATCAACGCCGACCCCGTGCTGGCGAAGCGCCTCGAAGAAGCCGGCACCGCCGCCGTGATGCCGCTCGCGGCCCCGATAGGCACGAACCTCGGCCTGCGCACGAAGGACATGCTGCAGATCATAATCGCGAATTCCAGCGTGCCCGTGGTTGTGGACGCCGGGCTGGGCCTGCCGTCCCACGCCGCCGAGGCGATAGAGATGGGCGCCGACTGCGTGCTGGTGAACACCGCCATCGCGGCGGCGAAGGACCCGGTGAAGATGGCGCGCGCGTTCGCGCTGGCCGTGAAGGCCGCCGAACTCGCCCGGGACGCCGGGCCGCGCGCGCCCGCGCCCGCCATGGCGGCCGTGGCGTCCTCCCCCGCGGAAGGGCTGATGTTCTGATTGCGCGCACGCCGCGCGGAAACGGAAGGCTGAAGTGAAAGAGACGATCTACCTGGACAACAACGCGACCACGCGCACCGCCCCCGAAGTGCTCGAGGCGATGATGCCCTACTTCTGCGAAAAGTACGGAAACCCGTCGTCCATGCACGAGTTCGGCGGAAGCGTGGGGAAGGCCGTAGACGCCGCGCGCGAGCAGGTCGCGGCGTTCTTCAACGCCCACCCCGACGAGATAATATTCACGTCGTGCGCCACGGAATCCGACAACACCGCGATCCGCGGCGCCGCCGAATGGTACGGGCGCGAGGCCAAGTTCATAACCACCGCAGTGGAGCACCCGGCCGTGCTGCAGCCCGGCCGCAGGCTGAAGGCCGAAGGGCGCGAATGCACGGAGCTGCCGGTGGACGGCAAGGGCCGGCTCGACCTCGACCGCCTGCGCGCGGAGCTGAAGGGGACGAAGAACGCGATCGTCTCCATCATGTGGGCGAACAACGAGACGGGGACCGTGTTCCCCGTCGCCGAGGCCGCCGCCATCGCCAAGGAGGCCGGCGCCACGTTCCACACCGACGCCGTGCAGGCCGCCGGCAAGCTGCCGCTCGACATGTCGAAGGTCCCGGCGGACATGGTTTCCATATCCGGGCACAAGTTCCACGCGCCCAAGGGCGTAGGCGCGCTGTACGTGCGGCGCGGCACGAAGTTCAAGCCTTTCATGCTGGGCGGCCACCAGGAGTCCGGCCGCCGCGCCGGCACGCAGAACGTGCCTTTCATAATAGGGCTCGCCAAGGCGTGCGAGCTCGCCATGGCAGGGATGGAGGAGGAGAACCGCCGCCTGGCGGCGCTGCGCGACAGGCTGGAGCGCGGCATCCTCGCGTCCTGCCCGGACGTGCGCGTGAACGGCGACCCCGAAAACAGGCTGCCCAACACCCTCAACGTTTCGTTCGAGTACATCGAAGGCGAGGCGATAACCTACCGCCTTTCCGACTGCGGGATTTGCGTGTCCACCGGATCGGCCTGCGCGTCCGGCTCCCTCGACCCTTCGCACGTCATCCGCGCGATGGGCGTGCCGTTCACCGCGCTGCACGGCTCCACGCGCTTTTCGCTTTCGCGCTACACGACCGACGAGGACATAGACTACGTCCTCGACAAGCTGCCGCCCGTCGTGCACGGGCTTCGCGAGATGTCGCCGTTCGGCCCGGACAGGGCGGTGGGCACGTTCACATGACACAAAGGAGAGCAATGAGGAAGCTGCTGCCAACATTGGTTCTGGTTCTGGCCGCGTTCGCCGGCTGTCGCCGCACGGACGTGCGCGAGATGACGGTCTCGATGCCTG
>CADCBS010000138.1 GCA_902799715.1 uncultured bacterium
GTAGTAGATCGTGAAGTTGCCGTCGTTGGCCGTGGTGTATTCAACGCGGTAGTCGATTCCCGCGAGACGGAAGCCGAACGGATTCGTCCAGGCGGTGTGCGTCGGCTGGGTCTTCATCCAGAACGACATGGTGAAGCCCTTCTCCGTTCCGCAGCCGAGCGACGCGCTGCCGTCGCCGAGCCAGAGCGAGTTCTGGGTCGACGCCGCCTTGTACGCGCCTGACGAGCCGAACGCGCCCGACGTCGAATACGGAATCGTGCTGCCAGACTTGAACTTGCCTGTCAGTCCGACGGATCCGGAGCCTCTGTTTATCCCGCTGTATACGAGACCGCCGTTTTCGACGTCCTCGAAATCATAGTAGTACAGCAACGACCGCGCCTGCGCGGGCAGCGACGCCGCTGCCGCAAGCGTCGCCGCCGCAAGCATGCCGCGCAGCGAAAACATGCGGCGATGCGTTGCGCACCCGATCGACATCCCGGTTTCCTTCAACGATTTCGGTTCCATGATACCCCCTTGTTTCAATAGACGGCCCTTGGACTGACCATTGTCTTTTGTGACAACTCTTGTGACAATCGTCGCCCTTCGCGACAACCGGTCTGACAACTATCGCCCTTCGACAATCATTGCCGGCCATTGCCCCTTACAGACAACTATTGTCCTTTGACGTTGAATAGTCTACTACGCCCCCCCCCCCGTTAGGCAAGGCTAATTTTCATGCAGACGCATCTTCGGTGCACAGTCCGTTTTTGCTTCCATGCGGGGGAGGGTTTTGGTAGAATCTCCGTCGCTTGCGGAACTGACGAAACGGGGCGGGCGCCCCGGGTGGAGTGCACCACATGGACCGCAGGCCCCGTGGAAGCCGTTCGTCTGGGCATCATTCAAACACTAAAAGGATGGTGCGTAAATGAAAAGATTCGCAAGCGCCGTGCTGCCGGCTTTCCTGCTGGCGGTTTCCGTGGGGCAGATATACGCCTTCACGAACTTCTCCTCCGAAATAGCCGGACACTGCGGCTGCAAGCCGAAAGAGGCCCAGTTCGCGTTCTCGCTCGGGATTTTCTTCCTCGGCATGGGCGCGGCGTTCTTCGGCAAGATCGTCGAACGCAACATACGACTTTCCACGATCATCGGCACTACGCTCTTCATAGCGGGAATGTGCACCACGGCCGCAGGCGTGGCGAACAAGTCGCTCATGGCCGTGTATCTGGGGTACGGCCTGCTCGTCGGCTTGGGCACCGGCATAATCTACATATCGCCGGTCAAGACGATGATGATGTGGTTCCCGGACAACAAGGCGCTCGCCGCCGCGCTTCCGATAATATCATTCGGGCTGGGGTCGTCGCTGTCGACCATCGTCTACAAAGGCTTCGCCATAGGCGGCGAAGGATCCGTGTTCGCGATGCATTTCAAAGGCTTCTACGACATTTTCGGCGTGAAGGCCGACAACGGAGCGATCTCGCCGGTGTTCTACGCATTCGCGGCGTTCTACGCCGTGCCGATGTGCATCGCGGCGTTCATGCTGAAGAAGCCGAAGGTGGCGGTGCAGACTTTCGGCAACGACATTCCCGCGCTCGAATTCAAGTATACGCAGCTCGCGAAGGATCCGTTCTTCATCCAGTCCTGGCTGTTCATGTTCCTGAACATCTCCGCCGGGCTGTGCCTGATTCCGCTCGCCAAGCAGATGATGGAGACGGAAGACGTGGGCTACGGGGCAGGCTTGGTGACGGCCATCCTGGCGCTGTGCGGACTGATGAACGGCGGCGGCAGGTTCCTGTTCGCCTGGTGGTCCGACAGGCTTGCGCGCCGGATCGACATAATGCTCTTCATCCTTTCGATCTCGGCGGGCGTGATGTGCATGAGCTTCTGGCCGCCGATGATCGGCGTGTCGCTTCTCGTGATAAACGCCTGCTACGGCGCGGGATTCTCCGTGATACCGGCGATCCTCGCCGACCACTACGGCATGACGAACATATCCAAGATCCACGGCGCGGTGCTTTCCGCGTGGGGCTTCGCCGGGCTGGCGGGCAACCAGGCGTCAATCTGGGTGTCGGAGAAATTCGGCGGCTACACGGCTGTGGTGGCGATGCTCGTTGCGGCGTATTCGCTTAACTTCCTGAACGCGGCGATCCTGAGGGCGCGCAGCCGCCGCAAGCGCGGGTGAGGTGAGGGGCGCGGACTGCCTTCACGGCCGTCCGCGCGACACTCCGGCGCCGGAAAGCGCGCTGCGGCCGCCGCCGGTCTTGAAGGCGGATATCTTCGCCGGTATCCGGGCCTCGAGCTCCTTGACGTGGGAGATGATGCCGACCGTCTTGGATCCGTCGCGCTGGAGACTTTCGAGCGTCGCCACGGCGACATCGAGCGCGCGCTCGTCGAGAGTGCCGAATCCTTCGTCGAGGAAAAGCGTCTCCACCTCCAGCGTGTTCGAATCGAGACGCGAAAGCCCCAGCGCGAGAGCGAGCGAAACCTGGAAGCGCTCGCCGCCCGACAGGTTGGACACGGGGCGCCTTTCGTTCCCGGCGAACCTGTCCGCCACCGACGGCAGGAGCGCCGACGCGTCCGGGCCGTCCGGATCCCATTCCAGCACGTAGCGTCCGGCCGTCATCTGCGCGAGATAGACGTTCGCCGCGTCGACAAGGGCCGCCAGCGTGACGCCTTGCGCGAACAGCTTGAAATTGGCGCCGTCGGCGCCGCCCAGTTCCGCGTCGAGCGCACGCCATTTCGCCTCGCCGGCGCGCAGCGCGTCCAGATCCGCATGCACGGCCTGCGCCTCCTCGCGGCGGCGGTCGTCGGCCTTCAGTTCGCCTTCGATGTTGAACGCCTTGCGTTCTTCCGCTTCGAGCTCCGCCTTGCGCGCCGCGAGCGCTTCGGCGGTCTCCGCCGCGGGAGCGCGCGGGCGCGGCTTTGAAAGATGCTCCGCGAGCCTCGCTTCCGCGGACGCGCGTCTGCCGGAAAGCTCCGCGCGCCTGCCGGCCAGTTCGCGCCCTTCGCGCTCGGTCCGCCCGATCTCCGCGTCGTCCATCCGCGCCGCGCGCCACCCGTCCTCGCCATCGAAGCCTTTTTCCCTGCACGCCGCATCGAACCCAGCCGCCGCAGCGGCAGCGGCCGCAGCGGCCTCGTCCTTGCGCATCGCGGCGGCTTTCGCCTCCTCCGCCGCGGCCGCCAGGCGCTCACCGGCCCTGGCGGCTTCGTGCTTGGCATCCTGGAACTCCGCCGACGCCTTTTCCGCCGCGGCCTGCAGCCTGCGCCGGAACGATTCCGGATCGCCGTCCACCCCGCAGGCGGCCCGCTCGTCCGCGAGCTTCGCGCACTCCGCTTCCGCCGCCGCCAGGGCGGCGCGCGCCTTTCCGGCGTTCTCTTCCAGAAGCGGCAGGCGCTCCATCGCCTCGCGAAGCGATTTTTCCCGTTCGCCGCAGATGGCGGCCGATTTCGCGATCGCGGCGGCGATGCGTCCGGACTCTGCGTTCCACGCATCCTCCACGCGCTTCAAATCCGCCTTGGCCTTCAAGAGCCTGTCGCCGGCGGCGGCGTTTTCCGAAGCCGCCTTCACGGCCCTCGCGCGCACGGCGTCGCGCCGCGCCGCCGCCGCGTCGAGCGCTTCCTTCTCCCTGTCGGGCGCGGGGACCGCCCCCTCGCAGAGAGGATGCGACAGCGAACCGCAGAGCGGGCATGCCTCCCCGGGGCGCAATCTGGCGCGCCGGTCCGAAAGCGACGCTATTTCGCGCGCGTACCGCAACGCCCTTTCGGCGCATTCCACGCATGCCTCGAGCTCTTCCTTCCTGCGCTCCCAGTCGTCACCGGCCTCGCGCGCCGCGGTTTCCGAGGCGGCCTTCGCCTCCTCCATCGCCGAGACGGCGGACCTCGCCGCGCCAAGCTCCGGCGGGGCGGTTTCGAGCCGGCGTTTCGATTCCTCGGCAAGGGCGGTCTGCTTCGCGATCTCCGTCCTGTCGCTTTCCGCGCGCCGCGCCGCGGCCGCCGCGTCTTCGCATGCCCGCGCCGAATCCGCGCGCAGGCCGGAGAGTTTCATGCGCGCCACGGCGAGACGCGACTCGGCGTCGGCCGCGCGGCGGATGGACGGCATGGCGTCTTCGAGCGCCTTGGCGGCGGCCGCGGACGCGTCTTCGAGCCGCCTGCGTTTCTTCTCCGCGGCGTCTGTCGCAAGCCGCATCGCGCCGAGCGCGGCTTCGCGCCTTGCGGCGTCCGCCGCCGCCTCCGCCGACGACGCGCGCGCCGCGGACGCGCGTTCCATCTGCGCGTCGAGCGTCCGGGCCGCGCGCGCACGCGCCGCGGAA
>CADCBS010000139.1 GCA_902799715.1 uncultured bacterium
CAGATCGACGACGCGTGGGCGGCGGAGGCGCGCGGGCTGTGCGCGCCCGCCGCGAAAGCGTCGGGCCGCCGCGGAAACGCGGCGCTGTGGGGGGCCGGCGCGCGCGTCCTGTGGTATTTCGGGCTGGACCTGATCGGCTACGAGCGCTTCGCTCCGTGCCTGCATTTCGGCGTGGACGTCTTCGGCGCGAAGCGCCGCATGTTCGACGGCGGGCGCTGCGCGGCCGCCGGGCCTTCCGCCGGGCTCGACCTGTACTGGCACCTCGACGACAACTGGTCCGTGCGCGCGTCGGCCGGGATGGCGTTCCTCGCCGGGTCGCACGTGGAGACCGTCGCCACCGCCGGCATAGGGCTGGCCTTCAGCTGGGGCGGCACGGAAGGCGAGTGAGGCGGAGGCCGGCGCTGTGGACACTCTGCAGAAATACGTATTCAGGTCTTTCATGGCGGCGTTCGCGCTCGCGTTCCTGGTGCTCACGTTCGTCCTCACCATCGGGCTCCTCGTGCAGATTGTGGGCCTGATGCTGCGCGGCCTGCCGATAGCGCAGGTGGTGCGCTTCATCTGCGTGGGCTTTCCGGAAACGCTGCAGTGGACCGTGCCGCTGGCGCTTCTCGTGTCCACGGTCCTCGTGTTCTCGCGCCTTTCCGCCGACAGCGAAATCGCCGCGATGCGGGCCTGCGGCGTGAACCTGATGCGCGTGTCCGCGCTGCCGGTGGCGTTCGCCGCGCTCTGCACCGCGATCTGCATGTTCGTGAATTTCGAGATCGTCCCCCGCGCCCACAGGATGCGCCGCGAGCTGAAATCGAGCGTGAACGTGGAAACGGCGGTGGACCTGCTCGAGCCGGGGCGCAACATAACCGACTTCCCGAAGGTCAAGCTCTACTTCGAGTCGAAGGACGACGCCACCAGCCGCATCCTGTACAACGTCAGCGCGTACGAGACGTCGAACCCGCGCTGCCCGCGCTACGTGACCGCCACGAAAGTGCAGGTGGACCAGAACGGCTCCGACGTGAGCCTGGACATGTACGGCGTGACCGTGAGCCCCATCGACGAAAACCGCCCCGGCACGCTGAAGATGGACCGCTACATGCAGACGTTCACGAACGTGCTGAAGCGGACGAAATACTTCCTGCGCGAGAAGGACTACAGGTTCTTCGGCCTGCTCGAGCAGATCGACCGCGCCGACGCCAAGGTGGCCGAGACGGAGGCCGCCGGGCCGGAGGCGTTCGCCAAGCTGATGTCCGCGCCGGGCGCGTCCGGCGCGGACGCCCGGAACGCGCAGGGCGGCGGCGCGCCTTCGCCGGAGGAGGCGTACCGCAAGTCGCTGAAGGCGGAGCGCAAGTGGGCCTCGGAGCTGCGCGTGGAGTTCATGAAGCGCCTTGTGTCGGCCTGCGGCGCTATATGCTTCGTGCTTCTCGGGATACCGCTCGGCATGAAGGCGCAGCGCAAGGAATCGTCCGTCGGCATGGGCCTGGCGCTTCTCGTGGCGCTGGGGTTCTACCTTTCGGTGATCCTCGCCACGAGCCTCGGCAAGAACCCGGCGATGCACGCGGAAATCGTCATCTGGCTTCCCGTGGCGGCGTGCCTCGCGATCGCGGCCGTGATGATCCCGCGCCGGCTCTGAACGCCGGGCGCGGGGGAGGAGGGGACGGGGGAGGGGCGGCCCGTCAGAAGCGGCCGCGGATCCCGATTTCGAACGTGCGCGGCTCGCCCGCCAGCGATTCGTAGAAGTGCCTTGCGGACTCGAAATACTTTTCGCCCGTCAGGTTGCGCACGCCGAACGACAGCGTCCAGTCCTTGCTTCCGCCGAACTTCGACAGCGGCATGGAAACGCTCAGGTCCACCACGTGCGACGGCGCGTAGAAAATGTTTTCGTCCACGAACGCGCCGCGCATCGTGCCGTAGCTTTTCGAGCGGAACCTGTAGCAGCCGCCCACGACCACGTCCTCCATCCAGCCGCGCGTGAAGCGGTACGACGTGGAAAGCGAGAACGAGTTCTCCGGATACCGCTCGAAATCGCGCCCCTTCGTCCCGGGCGCCACGTTGCGGTCCGTGTACATGTTCAGCGCGTACATGCCCATGACGGTCCAGTTCTCCGCGATGTCGCCCGTCAGCGACACCTCGGCCCCGCGCGACGTGTTCCGCCCGTCGTACCAGTAGAAGCCGCTGGCGTCGGCCTGCGGCACGTTCTCCTGCTCTATGCGGTACGCCGAAACGGAAAGCCAGAGCTTGTCCGCCGGGCTTACGCGCACTCCCGCCTCGTACTGCGTGGCGCGCCAGGGGCTCGTGGGCGTGGAGCCGTCGGCGTTGCGCAGGCCCAGCATCGGCGTGCGCGTCTGGGAAATGTTGCCGAAAACCGCAAGCCAGTCTACCGGGCGCACCGTGATTCCGCCGCGCGGCGACACGGCGTCGGCCGCCATGTGCGCGTAGCGCACCGCGCCGGAGGTGTACGCCTGCTGCTCGAAATGGTCGTAGCGCACGCCGCCCAGCACGGTGAACCAGCCCCATTTCACCGAATCCTGCAGCAGCAGGCCGTAGCGCGCCGTGGGCGTGCCGAAGCCGCCGGAAGATTCGCGCCAGTTCCAGTCCGGCTGCGCGACGAACGTGTTTTCGATGCCCTGCCACGGAAGCTCGCGCGTGTATATCGAACGCGTGTAGACGTTGTAGTTGCGGCTCACGGAGCTTCCCTCGCTGAACGTGGAAACCATGTACTTGCCGCCGCCCGGCCAGCGTCCCGCCGCAAAGTACTGCGCGGCCTGCGCGTTGTTGAAGTACGGCTCGCGCATGGAGAATTCCCAGTCGGAGAACATCATTCCCGCGCCGAACTTCAACAGCCAGTATTCGTTCACCTGCCAGTCCACCCAGGGGTTCAGCATGAAACTCTTGTACACGGCGCGGTCGCCGCGCCTGCACGACGATTCCCGCCAGCTCCAGCCGTCCGCCGGGCGGCCGCGGTACACCGGCACGCCGATGTAGCCGGGCTGGTCCGTGTACTGGAACATCGTCTTCAGCCCGAACGTCACCGACTCGCCGGCCTTCACCGCGAACGACGGCGCGAGCGCGTACGATTCGCGCGGTCGCGCCCCCTTCTGCGAGCCTTGCGATATGTACGCCGGGCTGTACAGGTCCGCCGTCACCGGAACGCGAACAGCGAGCCGCCCGTCGAATTCCGTCTGGTTCACGTCGAACAGTCCGCGCGTGCGCCACAAGTGCCTGCCGGCGGACATGCTTCCCTGCACGTTCGTCTCGTCGACGTCGAACCTGGCGCTTTTCAGGTACATGTTCACGGAACCGCCGCCGCCGGACGCGTTCTGCGACGCCCCGGCGCCGCCGGACAGCCCTCCTACCGGCCCTTTGACGATCTCCACGCGCTCCAGCAGGAAGGGATCGGTGAACAGGCCCGCGCCGCGCCCTATCGGCAGAACGCCGTCTATCGCCGGCTCGGTGCCGCCCATCCCGCGGATCGAGAACGTCCCGGGGTTGCGGATCAGAAGCGACTTGCCGCCGGTCTCGATGCCGGGGACGAAGCGCATCAGATCGTGCAGGTCCGTGGGGTTGTGCTCGCGCATGAAATCTTCGGTGAGGACGTCCACCGCCACCGGAAGCTCCTCCGGCGGAACGTCCGTGAACGTTCCGCCGTTCACCGTTTCGGGACGGTAGCGCGAAATGGCGCTTCCTTCCACAAGCACCGTTCCGAGATCGGCGACGTCGTTCGTCGCGGCAGGCTTTTCCGCAGCCGTTGCGCAGGCTGTCGCCGCGGCGGCCGCCGCGGCGGCCGCGAATTTCAATGTATTCATGATACACATTCCAACGCAGGCGGACGCGCCGGGGTTCAATCCCGGCGCGCGAAAACGCGCCCTCCCTCCCGCGCCTGCTACTTCTGCTTCAGGCGGAATTCCAACGTTATGCGCGCAGTCGACGGCACGTTGCGCCGTCCGCTGCGCGCCGGGACGAATTTCGCCCGCAGCGCGGCCTTTTCGGCCGCGCGGTCGAGTTCGGGGTATCCCGACGACGATACCACGCGCACCGCCGAAACGTCGCCGTTCGCGGCGATGTCCATCTCCACCTTCACATCGCCTTCCTCGCGGCGGCGGCGCGCGCCTTCGGGATATTCCGGCTTTATCGTCCTTTTCAGGCTCGCCTGCCTGTCCACGATGCGCGCCTGGTTCGCGGCGGGCGCGGGCGCGGCGGGCGGCG
>CADCBS010000140.1 GCA_902799715.1 uncultured bacterium
GGCCGGAGCCGCCTGCGCGGCGGCGCAGACCCAGACGGCGAGCGCGGCCGCCGCCGGCAATGCGGCGCGCGCGGTCATTTGCCCTCCCCGCCCGTGCCCAAGCGCGCTTCTATCGCGGCGTCGCGCGGGCCGCCGTTCTTCCGCCCACGTTCGTAATACGCCTTGGCCGGCCCGATTCCCGCGCTGTCGGCGGAAAGCAGTATCGCCATGTTGTAGTATGGTATGTGCGACGACGGATCGGCGCGGATCGCCAGATCGAGCGCAGTTCTCGCCGTCGGCGTTTCCCCGGCGTCCGCTTCGAGCGAGGCGTACAGCACAAGCGCCTTGGCGTCTTCTTTCCCCGGACGCGCCCGCGACACGCCCTGCCTGACGAGCCTGCCCGTCGTGTAGGACAGGAATTTGCGCGCCGTTTCGGCGTCGCCCTGCAGCCGCGATACGTACGCGTACAGGTAGATGGCCTCTTTGTCGCTCGAATGCGTCTTCATGGCCTCCAGAATCTTCTCTTTCGCGCCCGCAGCGTTTCCGCCGCGTATCATTATCCGGGCTTCGGCGAGCAGCTGTTCGCATCCCGGGGCGCCGGCGGGCGCGGCCTTGGCGGAAGCGGCAGGTGCGGGTTTCGCCGCGGCCGGCGGCCTGGCCGGAGCGGCGGCGGACTGCCCGGCCGGAGCGGTTTTCGCGGCTGCCGGGGCTTCCGTTTCCTTCTTCGCCGGGGCGGTCTTGGGCTTGATGCCGTGCTTTTCTTCGTATCTCCGCTGGAGTTCGCTCGTGTCGGTCACGTTCACCGGATAGGACGTCATGGAAGAGTCTTCCAGCTTGAACGCGTCGATGCGCGTCATGCACTGCAGGCGGCGGTTGCGGAACACCGCCGAGTTGGTCTGCGCCGGGTATTTCGCGCTGACGGCGTCCATCTCCGCAAGCGCTTCGCGGTACTTCGCCAGCGCCTCGTCGCGCTTCATGCCGGCGGCGAGAACCTCGGCCTGGTCGAGCAGGTCGTTGGCTTTCGCCATCAAGGCGGAAAGCTTCGGGGGCTTGTTGGTCTGGGACCCGCCGGAGCCGAAAAGCGAAAACGCCTGCGCGCCCGAAGCCGCGCAAACCGCGAGAATCGCGGCCAATAGATGTTTTTTCATGGACGGAATTATGCCAAAACGCGCGCCGGAACGCAAGCGCCGCCGCGAGTTCCCGCGCATCCGCCCTCCCCCTCCCCCGCAATTGGATTTCATCCGCACCGTAATCTCATTTCTGGGCTGCGGGCTGTCAAAAACGGCTGCCGGCTGTCCAGAACGGCTGTCGGATGCCGGCTGTCGAATGTCGAAACCTTCAACCAAGATTTCATACGCACCGTAATCTTATTTCTGGGCTGCGGGCTGTCCAAAAACGGCTGTCGGATGCCGGCTGTCGAATGTCGAAACCTTCAACCAAGATTTCATACGCACCGTAATCTTATTTCGCCTGAACGGCGCGTTTCGCACGATGGGCGCGGCAAGTCCCCCCCCTCGTCCCTCCCCCCCCCCCCCGTTCCGGGGCGAGCGAAAATTAGCCTTGACTAACGGGGGGGGGGCGATTATACTTCTTAACGAGTAGCCGTTTTCAGGGCGGTCGGTGAAAGGTCCGCTTGAATACCGGCGATTGACGTATTCCAAAGAAAAGGAGCAGACGATGAAGACTGCAATACATGGAATCGCGGCGGCGACGGCCATAGTCGCGGCGCAATGTGCGTTCGCGGCCAATACCTATTTTTGGAACGGCAAAGAGAATGCCAGTTTCCCCCAAAAAGCCAACTGGGAGAATTCCAGCGGGACGGCTCCTTCCGCCCATTTGAACGGCCAAACCGAGGACAATCTCTGGTTCCAGGAAAACAAGTACAGTCAATTGTTCAAGAACACGAACAACCGGACGGTGAAGTTCTCGACGGTGGTCACCAACACGTGGAAGGTGTTTATCCGCGACAACGGCACCGAGGCCGCTCCGCTTGTTTTCGACCTCAATGGAAACGTGAGTGCGTCGTGCGGTCTGGTCGCCGGCGACAGCACATCTTCCGATGTCGGTTTTCACATCGGCGACGGACCCGCCGGAACCGAAGCATGGCTGAAACTTGCCGGCGGCACTTACCGGACCGCGAAGAACGGATGCTGGTTTGTCGGAAACAACAACGCGGGCCGCGGCGTCGGGCATATCGTTTCGTGCGAGGGCGTGACGATGGGCGCGGAGAAGGATTTCGAATTCCGCAACGGAACGCTCGACGCCACAGGGACGACGTTGAGTTGTGCGAATTTCCTCGCCGGATGTGCCACCGGCGGCGGCGGAACCGTCGCGGTGACGAAAGACGGCGGCGCTTGGACGATCGGCACGCTGAAGATCGCCACGAACAGGAACGTCAACGCGACGTTCGAGCAGAAGGCGGGAACGCTTGCCGTGACCGGCAATACAGAAATCGGCAATTTCGGCGCCGGAAACACGGGAACGGCGCTTTTCGACATTTCCGGCGGAACGGTGACGCCGTCCGGAAACATCCACCTGGGCTATTCCGGCGCCGCCGGCGCATCGTCCATCATGAAGGTGCGCGGAACCGCAACCGTGACGTTGCCCGACAACAGAGCCATTTTCTTAGGCAACGCGAGCGCAGGCAGGCTTGAAATATCCGATAGCGCGTCGGTCCAGGTCGGGAACTATCTGGCGTTCGGTTGGCAGTCCACCGGCGACAAGTCGCTTGATTCTGGCGAGGACAGCGAACTTGTCCTGTCCGGCACCAGCGTCTTGAAGACCCCGTCGATTCGCGCAAAGGACACGAACGGCGGCACATCGACCATCACATTCGACGGCGGTACGCTGAAAGTGCTCGACAACGCGAACACGTACACGACCGCAACGCGAACACGTACACGACCGCCAGCGGCAATCCGTTCATCCCCGCGTTCCCGAAGCTTTCCGTGAATGTCACGGAGAACGGCGGCACGATCGACACGAGCGGGCTTGGCATCACGATTGCGGAAGACATGGCAGGCGCCGGACCGATGGCATTCACCGGCGGCGGAACGGTGACGCTCTCCGCGGCCCAGACGGGTAGCGGAAATCTGACGGTCGCCGCAGGTACGACGCTGAAGCTTGGAAGCGGCGTCGCCCTTTCGCGCGGGGCGGTGTCGCTCGCTTCCGGCGCGGCGCTTTCCTTCGACTCATTGAGCACGAACACGGCGGCAATCACCGCTTCGTCGTTCGCGTTTGCGTCCGATACGAACAACATAGCCATACCCTCTTCGCTGGCACAGGGCGAATACAAGCTCTTCACGCTTTCGGGAGGGGAGTTTGCGGCGGACGCCGCCGACAACATTCAAGTCCAGTGCGCCGTTCCCCATTCGATAGTGGTACGCGGAGACACGATCTATCTTTCCATAACCGACCACCACTACATCGTCGTATATGGCACGACCAAGGTTTCGCCTGCGTTGCAGGAAGACTCGCACATAATCGGCGCCGGCGGGTTCAACATCGCGAACCTCGAACTTCCCGCCGGGGCGAAGCTGACGTACGACCCTGTGAAGACGCCGATATACGTGTGGACGCAGCTGACGGTCAACGAAGGCTTCCAGTTCGCGCTTTCCGAAAACTACTCCGGGACGACATGCGGGCGCATCGTGCTCTTGACGTTCAAGGAGTCCGGCGTGACCGGCCTGCCCGGGACGGCCGAAGGGCTCAACGCGCTCTTCGACGCTTCCACGATCGCCCCCGGCGCGCAGTATGCGGTGACGGTCGAGTCCGCGCCGGCGCAGGACAACGTCGGGCGGCAGCAGCTCGTCCTGACTGTGGGCGACTACGCGCACGCGCCTGAAATCAGGATCCTCCCCATCGGCGACTCGATTACGCAGGGCGTGACGAGAGACGACCAGGGCGACTATCCGCAGTACCGCACGTCGATCGCGGCGCGTCTCGCGGCGAGCGGCTACAGGCCGAAGATGAAGGGCGTGTGGAAGTTCGCCTGCTACAACGCCGCGCACGTGGAAGAGCCGGACGACTGGGTTTGGCACTGCGGCATCAGCGGCGACAGGATCCGCACGGCGCGCCAATCCGACTCGGACCAGCGCGGGGGCGTGAGGGACAACCTGCACCTCTACCTCGACATCGCGGGCTACACGGACGTGATCACGCTTCTCATCGGGACGAACGACGTCGGCGGCGGCGGCGAAGAGGCTGCGGTCGCCTACGCCAACTACAAGCCGCTCGTCATAGATATGGCGGCCAAGAGGCCGAACTCGAAGATCGTCATCGCCACGCTCCTCCAGCGGGACGGCGAGGATGACGTGAAGTACCAGAGGGTCGTAGCCTTCAACAACATGTTGAAGGCCGACATTGCGGCGGGGAACGTCTATCCGTCGAACGTCGTCCTTCTCGACCTCTTCGAGCAGATTCCGCTCGACGGCGAAGGGAACTTCTTCAGCGACAGATCATGGAAACGCTGCCGCTCCCGTCGTTCACGGGCACGACGGACGCGACGGTGACGGACGAGGCGCAGACGGCGCTCGGCGCGGCGCACACCGTGCCCGCCGAATACCGCGACGGCATGACGCACGTCTTCACGCTCGACGCGGCGAACGCGGGCAATGCGTTCGGGACCCAGGGCTACGCCCCGTACACGGAGACGAACACCATAGTCTCGCTTTCGCGCCAGGTGACGAAGGTCGGCTACTACATGGAGCTTGTCCGCGCCGGAACCTCCCGCCGCAGGTACGTGTGGGTGGACTTCGACGCGACGGGCAAGACGCTCGAACAGCTCGACTTCCCGTGGACCGGCGACAACATCCAGTTCATCGCCGACAAGTTGCATGTCTATTCGAACGACAGCGGGATAAGCAACGTCGCGGCGAACGTCGACAGCGTGAAGGGCATCATCGAGGGGACGTACCACAACTACTCGGCGCCAGACGCGCTGTCCGGCGCGCCAGACGACATCCTGACATTCGGCTGGAACGACACTTTGGGGACGGACAATGCGGGCTTCGGCTGCTTCCAGGCGCACCGCATCTTCTCGCAGACGGCGGGCGACACGCACTGGAACAACGCGCAGGTCCTTTTCGCGTGGAACCGTTGGGGCTCGAATGCCGCTACCGACGAAATCGGCATCGGCGACTACGCCTGCCACGCGAGCGGAGTCGGCAACACGATGGACTACACGCACACGGTGAACAAGGGGTCGGACGGTCTGCCCGACACCGTCGGCGCCGGCGCGTACCAGGTGCGGCACCTTGAAATCTGGGCCGTTCCCGTGATTCCCGAGAGCCCGGTGCACGGCAAGTGGATCGGCGGTGTGGGGACGAATATGTCCACGCCGCAGAACTGGGACGACAACATCGTGCCGTCTGCGGGCGACACGCTCGACTTCAGCGGCGTCACGTCCGCCACGACGGTCAACGCCGACATCGACGCCGCGTTCGGCGCGGTGACGATGGGGACGGGCGTCGTCACCTTCAACGGCAATCTTGCAGCGACTTCGTTCACCGGCACGTCGAAGATCGCAGTCGGCGAGAACGCGACGGTGACGGTGCGCGGCAATCTGGAGTTCGAAGGCAGTACGACGAAACAGATTGTAAACCGCGTGGCGGCCGGCGGAACCTTCGCCGTCGCCGGAAACATCATCCTTAACGGATCCAGCTATCTGCTTCCGTTTGCGGACAATACGAGCGAAGGCGTGATTTCGGCCAGAGGGCTCGTGGACAACTCCACCAATTCCGAAGCCGCGCCGTTTCGCATAGGCGTGGGCAACTTGTCGAACGACTATGGAAAGGGCGGCAACTGGCTCATAGGCTCCGACGGACTGACGGGAAGCAAGGGATTCTGGCTACAGCCGCACTCGTTGGACGTGACGACGCTGAAGGCAGGCGCCAATTTCAACATCGTCATGCCGATCGGCGTCTACGCGCCGGCGTCGTTGAATCTCGATACCGCCGGGCACACGATAACAGTCCGCGGCGACGGCGGATTCTACCGCAACGGCACGGTCCGCATCAAAGGCGCCGGCAAGGTGGTTTGCGATTTCGCCGTCACGAACATTTCCGGCGCGCAGGCAAGCCAGCTCGCATGCCCGTATTCCGTCGAAGACACGGCGACGCTCGCCGTCAAGCCCGGATCGAACCTCGGCGCCGGCGCGGTCTCCGTCGGTTCGGGCGCCACGCTCGCGCTGGCCGAGGCGGGGACCGTGACGCTGAACGGCGGTCTTTCGGCGGCGGCCGGCGCCACGATAGTGTTCCAGTTCGGCGGTGCCACCGACACCACGCTGCAGATCGCGTCCGGCGCCACGCTGGCGCTGCCCGGCGAAGGCGGCAAGGTGAAGATAGCGACGGCCGCGGGGTCGACGTTCGTTTCGGGCAAGAAGTACACGCTCGTTTCCGGCGCGAATCTTCAGGAAAGCGACCTTTCCAAGTTCGAACTGCCGGAGGGGGCGGACGGGGAGCTTTCGCTAGAAGACGGCAATCTCATGTACAGGCCGACAAAATCCTTCATCATCAAGATCGGCGGCACGGACGTGCCGATACCGGCGGACTGGCTGAAAGGCAAGGTCTATTCCAATGTCGCGGAGTTGCGGGCGGCGATGATCGACAAGGGCGCGAACGGGCTGCCGAGGTGGCAAAGCTACTGCCTGGGCCTCGACCCGGCCGACTCCGGCTCGGTGCTGACGTGCGTGCCGGGCGAAGGTCCGGCCCAGCCCGGGAAAGTCAATATAGCCGCCAACGTGAACGTCCCTGAAGGCCTTGGGGAGACTGCGCAGATCACGGCGTACCTCCAAAGGCGGAAAACCGATGGCACGTGGGAGAACGTCGAAACGAAGGGCGCCGACTCAGCCCTTTCGGGGAAAGTCGCGTTTGCGGCGCCCGCGCCGGAAGCCGCGCTTGATTTCTTCCGGGTCAAGGTCGCGATCGGCGCCACGGCGTCGGCGGAGTGATCCGGCGGCGGCCGCTGAAAGGCCGCGGGGCCGTCAGCCCCAATAGCGCACCATTTCGTATTCCCTGCGGCCTTCCTGCCAGATCATCAAGACGATCAGGAAGCGTATGAACGGGATGGAGCCTGTCGCGGCCATGTCGTAAACGCCCCACAGCGCGATGCCGGCCGCGGTGACGCGGCCAACCGCCATCGCCCACCACGTGGCGCGCTCGCGCGAAACGAAGCGGGCCATCAGCGAGCGGAACACGCGCCCGCCGTCCATGGGGAATCCCGGCAGCAGGTTGAAGCATCCCAGCACGAGATTCAGCCACATTCCGTAGAACAGGAGATAGGCGAAGAACGGCGGCGGCGCGGTGAAGCGCAGCAGAAGGTACGATATCCCCGAAAGCGCGAACGAGACGGCCGGCCCCGCTATCGCGGTGGCGAACTCCGCGCCCGGGGCGCGAGGGATTTCGTCGAGCGACGCGCAGCCGCCGAGCAGCGAGATCGTCACGCGGCGGGCGCGCACGCCGAAGCCGCGCGCCGCGCCGATGTGCCCGAACTCGTGCAGCAGGACCGACAGCGCGAGCACGGCCGCGAACGACAGCCCGAACAGGATGTCCCCGCCCATGTCCATCACGAACATCACGGCGATGACCGCGAACGAGACGTTCATGTACACCGGCACGCCGAACATGTCGAACAGCCGGAACTCCGGAATCCCCCTTGCGAACACTCTCGCGTCCTCCCTTTTGCGCCGCGCGCGGCGCGATTCAGTGAAGCGTGTACGTCTTCTCCACGTCCGCCCACGGGGTGCGCGTGAAGAAGTCCGCTATCGCGGTGTCGTAGGCGGCGGTGTGCGCGAACGCCTTTTTCATCAGCTTGAAGCGGGTCGCCAGCGAAAGCGTGCCGCCGGCGTCCTTCAGCTCGGCCGCGATCTGCAGGTAGTCGCCGGGGTCGGTGACGGAAGCCACGCGCAGGTAGTTCTTCGCGGAGGCGCGGACCATGCAGGGGCCGCCGATGTCGATGTTCGTGCGGGCCGATTCGGGCGTGACGTCCGGGCGCGCCACGGTTTCGCGGAACGGGTACAGGTTGACCACCACCATGTCGATCGGCTGCGCGGAAAGGCGTTCCAGGTCGGCGCGGTGGGCGGGGTTGTACGTTTCGGACAGAAGCCCCAGGTAGATCTTGAAGTCGAGCGTCTTCACGAGGCCGCCCTGCATCTCGGGCTGGCCTGTGTAGTCCGAAACCGCCACGAGCGTGCCGGCGGCGCCGGCGCCGAGTATCTCCTTGACCCTTGAGTACGTGCCGCCGGTGGAGTATATCTTCACTCCGGGGCAGGCCGCCACGAGCGCCGGCACGAACGTTTCCAGGCCGGTCTTGTCCGACACGGACATCAGGACGTTGCGCACCTTGACGCGCGAATCTATGTCTTTCACGATGTTAAGCGACATTTGTCTTCTCCTTTTTGTTGCGCCGGTTTCTCCGGCGGCCTTACCGCCGGAGTCAAGTACACCGGAAGGGGGTTGGGCGACACGGCCTGCGGGCGGATCGCGGCGACTTCGGCGAGCCGCGCGGCGGAAGGGGCGCCGCCGCCCGCGAACGCC
>CADCBS010000141.1 GCA_902799715.1 uncultured bacterium
AAAAGGATCGTGTCCGAACCAGGCGCGCGGCGACAGGCTGCCGGGCGCCATGTCCGGGCGCCTGGCGAAAGCCGCTATGCCGGCGTTGTCGCCCAGCTCGCGCTTCGTCTCGATGAACGCCGTGCGCGCCTCGCGCGCCAGGGAGAATCCGGGATGGTCGCGCAGCAGGCGCGCGTAGGCCGCCGACGCGTCGGCGGTGCGCGCCATGCGCCGCAGCGCGCCGGCCTGCAGGTACAGCATCATCGCGCGCGATTCGGCGTCGCCGCCCTTGTATTCCCCGGCGAGCCGCACGGTCTCGGCGTCGAGCCCGGCCATGTACGCGGCCCAGGCGTGCGGCACTCCGGCGCTGCGGGCGCACTCGCCGCCGGGGAACCGGCGCGCGAGGGCGGAGAAGAAACCGTGCGATTCGGCGTACAGCCCTTCGCGGAAAGCGAGCTGCCCGGCGTAGAACAGCGCGCTTTCCGCGGCCTTCGGCGGGGCTTTCGCGTCCTCGATTATGGCCTTGTAGGCGGCGAGCGCGCTTTTGCGCGCGGCGGCGTCGCCGGAGCGGGAAAGTATCGACGCCTTGCGCAGCGCGGCGAACGACGTGTACTCCGCCGGCACGCCGCGCATCGCGAGGAGCCTGTCGTACGCCGGGACGGCGGAGGCGGCGTTCTCCGCCTCGAGCGCGGCGCCCAGGCGGTACAGCGCGGCGGCGCGCACGCCGGGGACTTTGGCGTCGTCGGCAAGCTGGCGCAGCGCGGCCGTCCTCGCGGCGCCTTTCTCCTGCATCGCAAGGTGCAGCCTCGCGTAGTCGCCCACCTCGCCGCCTCCGGCGAGCTTGGCGGCGCGGGCGTACGCCACGCGCGCGTCGTTCGCGCGGCCCATGCGTTCGCAAAGCCCGCCTATGCGCAGGAACAGCCTGTCCTGCGGAACCTCGTCGCACCCGATCAGCGCGGAGTAGTCGCCCAGCGCCTCCTGCAGCATGCCGGCGTCGCGCTCGCGGTCGGCGAGAAGCAGCCTGTCGCCCGGGCGCACCGCAGGCTCGCCGCGCGCCGCGGCCGCCGCGAGCGCGCACAGGGCGGGCGCGAACCATTTTGCGAATCTCGAAAGCATGGCCGCATTTTACCATAATCGGCCGCTCTTTGACATTCAAAGTTGCATTTCGCCGTTCCGGGGCTATGCCGGAAAGCCGGGGAGCCAGGCCGCGCGCACCGGCGCGAACGATTTCCTGTGCTCGGGGCAGGGGCCGAGGCGCGCCAGGGCTTCGAGATGCCCGCGCGTGCCGTAGCCTTTGTGCCTTGCGAAACCGTAGCCCGGATATTCGCGGTCCATGGCCATGCAGTACGCGTCGCGCCGCGTCTTGGCCAGTATGCTCGCCGCGCCCACGAGCAGCGAGCGCGCGTCGCCTTTCACGACGCTCCGGGACGGGCAGGGCAGGCCCTTCACGGGCAGGCCGTCGACTATCGCCACGAAGCCGGCATCCGCCGGGATGCCCGCGCGCTCCGCCATGTCCATGCACGCGCGGCGCATCGCCAGGTGCGTTGCGTTCAGGATGTTCAAGGCGTCGATCTCCGCGGCGGAGGCCGATCCCACGCCCCAGCGGCAGCGCGGGTCGGACTCGATCGCCTCCGCGAGGCGCCCGCGCACGGCGGGGGAGAGTTTCTTGGAATCGTCGACCTCGGCCCACGGCGTCCCGGCGAGCGCGGCTGCGGCGTCCGCCGGCAGCGACACCGCCGCCGCGAACACCGGCCCGGCGAGCGGCCCGCGCCCGGCTTCGTCCACGCCGGCCACTTCGCGGCCGGGGAAGGCGGCGGCGAGCTCGCGCTCGATTTCGAGGCGGAGCGGCGCAGGCGCGGTCATTTCGCGCCTCCGCCGGAAGCCGGGGGCGCGGGGGAGGGCGGCGGCGCGTCGCCGCCGGAGAACGTCAGGCCGTTCCAGATGCGGTCCACAAGGGTTATCAGGCTCCATTCCGGATTGTCGGCCGGGCCGCGGACGCTGAATTCGAGCAGCAGTTTCGTGAAGGTCCACGTCACGGGGGAGGCGATCAGCCCCAGGAAAGTGCCTTTGCGGAACACCGTGGCGCGCACGGTCATGTCAACCTGCGACTTGACCATGTCGAGCGTGCCTGCGCCGCGTATCGAGAACACCGAACCTTCTATCAGCAGGTTTTCGGTGCGGAACACGCCGTTGGATATCGTGTAGTCGCAGGAGCCGTCTGACTGCTCCACGAGGAACGACACGCCCGGGACGTTGCGCGAGATGTAGCTTGTGAACCCGGCGAAGAGCGGCATCTCCGCTATGCGCCCTTCGCGGCATTTGATCGTTCCGCGCCCGTTCATGCCGGACACGGCGTCCTTCGACGCGGGCATCGACAGCGACGATTCGAAGTCCAGCATGCCGTACCGCCCGTCCAGGTCCACTTTCAGCGCCTCGCCCGCGTCCGCGAGCGGCACGCCCCTGCCGGTGGATTCCACGGTCAGCATGGCGCGCGAGGAGTCGAAATCCGGCAGCGAAAGCTCTATCCTGCCGGCGCACTTGCCGCCGCCGGCGCTTTCGGCGTTGCAGCCGTCGAGCGTGAGCGTGGTGCCGGAGAAGCGGAACCGCGACGACATGCTCTTCACCTTTATGCCCACCACGACGCCCTCGCGGAATATGATCGTGCCGTCGAGCGAGTTGCCGGCCGCGCGCGCCGGATCGGTGTGCACGCGCCCTTTCATGGCTATGCTTGCGGGCATCGTCTCCTTTATGAAATCCAGCGTGCCGTCGTCCAGGAAGTCCGCCATCTGCGCGAGCCTGTGCAGCTGCATGTCGGCCTTCACGTCCAGGTCTATCGTCTCGACCTCCTCCGTGCAGTCGTACGTAAGCCCGCCGTGCGCGGAAGAGCCGTCCGCCGTCGCCACGTCCATGTTTTCCAGCCGCACGCGGATGTTGTAGTTCGTCCCGCGCGTGCAGGTGCGCACGTCCACCCCGCCCGACAGGGACTTCAGCGGGATGCCGCGGTAGATGCCGCCCGAGGCGTTCAGGTCCAGCCGTATCGAAAAGTCGTTGTTCGCCACGTTGGAGTCGATCAGCGCGTTGACCGTCACGGGGTCGTCGAGCGCGGTGAACGAATCCACGTATTCCAGCGCGCCCCGCGCGTCGAGCGCCTCGATCAGCGGGCGCACGCCGCGGACGCGCGCCATGCCCGCGAGCGTGGCCGACACCTTCTGCGAGGCCAGGTCGAACCGGGCCTCGCCGCGCAGGCGCGACCGCCTGTCCGTGTCGGCCAGCGCCAGCGACACGCCCGACGCCGCGATGCCGCCCTTCGACACGGACAGCGACGATATCGCGAACTGCTCGACTTTCATGCCCAGCACGTTGGAATCGCATATCTCTATGGAGAACGGCCTTATGTCCGGCAGGTCCAGATCCACCGGCTCGTTCTTCTCGCGCCGGTCGACTATAGGCTCGTACCAGGAATCCGGCATGCGCGGCGCCTCCAGCCCGCGGATGCGGAGCCGCTTCAGCGCGGCCTTGGGGTTGAACAGGAGCCGCATGAACGATATGCGCAGCTCGGCCAGCTCCACCGACGCGAGCGGCTTTATGCCGTTGGACGCCGTGTCGTACAGCCGCAGTCCGCGCAGGCGGAAGCCTTCCGGGAGTTTCACCGACGCCGAATCGAGGCTTACGCAGATTCCGTCGCCGGAAAGCGCTTCGCAAAGCGCCTCGGTCCAGGCTTCGGGGACTTCGCGCTCGGCGAAGAACAGCGGAGCGAGCGCGGCCGCCGCGGCGGCCGTCAGAACGGCGAGAGTCCAGAGGAATATACGCCAAACCTTCTTGAGAAAGGATTTCAGTCTGGACACCTGTCGTCGCTCCGGTTGGCAGCCCCAAGGAGAGTCGAACTCCTCTTACAAGGATGAGAACCTCGTGTCCTAGCCGATAGACGATGGGGCCTTGTGGTGCACCCGGTGGGATTTGAACCCACACACCTTGCGGCACTAGAACCTGAATCTAGCGTGTATGCCAATTTCACCACGGGTGCGTTGACGAGGAAGAAGTATGCCACATCCCGCGCGCGAAGTCAATATCGCATGCAGGAAAAGTGCAATATGTAGTGGAACACCCCGGAAAGGCGTTCTGTCTGGGTGGAGACAGAGGTTGAAACGAGAGAAGGACCGGTTGAGGAAGGCAAAGG
>CADCBS010000142.1 GCA_902799715.1 uncultured bacterium
CGTCAGATTTTCGCGAAAGCCCGCACGCCCGCTTCGAGGCCGCGCAGCTCCGCCAGCCCCACGAGCCGCCCGCCGTAGGAATAGCCGCAGTAGCACTTGCGGCCTTTGTCGATCTCCATCAGCCTGCCGTGGTCGGGACGCACCACGATCTCCGCGCCGCGCCGCTTCTCTTCCTTCAGCAGCGCGAGCATCAGCGCCGGGATGTCCGTCTTGCCGAAAAGATGGCACGGCGCTTCGTGGAACACGCCCGGCTCTTCGTATTCGAGATTGCGGAAATGGCAGAAGAACACGCGCTTGGCGAACTCTTTGAAGATCGCGACCTCGTCGTTGTCCGGCGAGCCGCCCAGCGAACCGGTGCAAAGCGTAAGGCCTACGTGCCGCGACGGGCAGCGCTTCGCCATTTCGCGGATGTCGGCGGCGTCCGACAGGACGCGCGGAAGGCCGAATATCGGATGCGGCGGGTCGTCGGGATGGATGCACATGTCGACGCCGCATTCGTCCAGCACCGGCGAGATTTCGTTCAGGAACGCGTACATGTTCTCGCGCAACGCGCGGTCGTCTATGCCTTCGTAGGTCTTCAGCTCGCGCAGGAACTGCGCGGGCGTAAGGTCGTCCACCGTGCCGGGCAGCCCCGTCAGGATCGCCTTCTCCACGCGCTTGCGCTGCGCGGGGCTGTAGCGCGTCCAGAGTTTCTTCGCGCGCGCGGCGGTTTCGCGCGGATAGTCCTTTTCCGCGCCGGGGCGCTTCAGCGAGAACATGTCGAACGCCGCCACTTCGTATTCGTTGTAGCCCAGGCACGTGGAACCGTCCGGCAGCTCGTACGCCAGGTCGCTGCGCGTCCAGTCGAGCACCGGCATGAAGTTGTAGCACACCGTCTTTATCCCGCACTTGGCGAGGTTGCGCAGCGTCTTTTTGTAGTTCTCCACGTACTTGCGGAAATCGCCGGTGCGCTTTTTCACGTCTTCGTGCACCGGCACGGACTCCACCACGCTCCAGCGCATGCCGGCGGCCTCCACCTTGCGCGCGAGGGCCTTTATCTCGGGCACGGGCCACACTTCGCCAGGCTTCCGCCCGTATAGGGCCGCAACGACGTCCGTCACGCCCGCCTGCCGTATCTCCTTCAGCGAGATCGCGTCCATCTCGCCGTACCAGCGCCAACCTTGTTTCATGCGTTTCTCCTGTAGCGGTTTTACATGCGATGCGGCTTCAGCCGCCGCCGAAAGTATACAAGCCCGGCCCCTCCGCGGCAAGCCCGGATCCGCGGCCGGCGCTACGCCTTCTCCCACGTCACGTTCCCGAACCCGGCGAACCGGCGCTTCATCGTCTCTATCGCGGCGGGGTTGTCGTCCACCAGTATGCAGTCGCGCCCGAACGCGCGCGCGCTCTCGCCCAGCGTGCCGGACCCCGCGAAGAAATCCATCAGCAGGTCGCCCTTGCGCGAGTGCGTCTTCACGATGCGGTCCACCACCCCGCGCGGCTTCTGCGTGGCGTAGCCGGTCTTCTCGCGGCCGTTGGGGCTCACTATCGTGTGCCACCACACGTCAGTCGGCGTCTTGCCGCGCGCCGCCTTCTCCGGCCCGGCGAGCGATGGCGCCATGTAAGGGATGCGGTCGATGTCGCCGTAGTTGAAGACGTACCGCTCCGGATCCTTCGCGTACCAGAGTATGTTGTCGTGCTTCGGGCTCCAGCGCCTTTTCGACCTCGCGCCGTAGTCGTAGGCCCATATTATCTCGTTCACGAACGACTCTCGCCCGAATATGCCGTCAAGCATCACCTTGCAGTAGTGCACCTCGCGGTAGTCCATGTGGAAGAAAAGCGATCCGTGCGGCTTCAGGACGCGGTGCGCCTCGCGCATGCGCGGCTCCAGGAACCCCGGAAGGTCGGCGAACGAATCGCGGTAGCCCGACGATTCGTCGCGCACGCGCACGCCGCCTTCCGTGTGGAAGCGCGCGCGTATCTGCGTCCGGCCCGTGTTGAACGGCGGATCCACGTATATCATGTCAACGCTTTCCGCCGGCTGCGTCCGCAGGAAAACGAGATTGTCGCCGAACACGACCCTCGTCGATGGCTCCCTTTCACCGTCTTGCATGTTTTCCTCCGCGCCGGGACGGCGCACGGCGGGAATTGTACCAAAACCCGGCCCCGCGGGGCAAACCCCGGCGCGCCCCGCGTCCGGCTGGCATGAGGGTTGTCATGATTGCACTGCCAAAAACAATATACTTTTGACATGGCCAACCGCCTCGGTATTCCTAATGTATTTGCGACAAGGGAATAGCGCCTTGTGTCCGGACGCGGGCATCAGACGATGGTGCGGCAACCTGGCAGCCTCAAGGTGGCGGTAGAGCTGCATTAGCGGCGACTCGCCGTTGAGGGCGATCCAGGCCGGGGCGGTCTTGGCGCACCACGGCGTGCAGGGCGCCGTCAGACGCGGAGACGGCGACGGCCCGCACGAGCGCGCGGCGCGGCGCAGGGCAGTCGACCGTGCAGCGGAGGTATTCCGAAGTCCATCCTCCGGCGGGGCGGCCTTCCTCCGCCGGCCTTTCGATGCAAACCTCGACGGGCGCAGACACGAACGACGCCGCGAACTCCCGGCGGATCCTTTCGCCTGCCGCGGCGAGTTCGCGCGCCCTGCGCCGGCGGACCTCCGGCGGCACGGCGCCGGACATCGACGCGGCCTCGGTGCCGGGGCGTTCGGAATAAGGGAACACGTGCAGGTTCGAAATGCGGAATCGCGCGACGAAATCCGCGGTTTCGCGGAAGTCGGCATCGGTCTCGCCTGGGAACCCCGCTATCACATCGGCGCCGAGCGCGATTCCCGGCATGGCCTTGCGCGCGGCGGCGGCCGCGCGTTCGAGCGCGTCCGGGCCGTAGGCGCGGCGCATCAGCCCGAGCACGCGGGCGGACGCCGACTGCACAGACAGGTGCAGGAAACGGCAGACGTTCGGATTGCGCGCCATCGCGTCCACGACCGCGGCGTCGCACACGCCGGGCTCGAGCGAACCGAGGCGTATGCGGTGGCCGGGGCTTTCCATGCGGGCCAGGCGTTCGAGCAGGCCGGCGAGATCGAGGCCCGATTCCGGGTCGCGGTACAGGGCTGCGTTGCACCCCGTCACGACGATCTCCGTGCATCCGGCGGCGAGGAACGCGCGCGCTTCGGCTTCGAGCGCGCGCCACGGCGCGGAGCGCGGCGCGCCGCGGAACCGCGGCACGATGCAGTAGGCGCATTTCCCGGAGCAGCCGTCCTGGATTTCAAGGTATCCGCGCGCAGTCTGCGGGGCGAACCCAGTTCCGCGGGGCGCTTCGAGCGTTCCGGCGCGCGGAACGCCGGCGGCGTCGAGGCAGCCGGCCGCGAAGACCGCGGCCTGCGGGTTCGCCTTGCGCAGGGCGGAGACGGCGCGGCGGCCCTCGCGCGCGGCCTTCGCCGTGACCGAGCATCCGCGCACGATTATCCTGTCGGGCGCGGACGCGGCGTCCACGATCTCGTGCCCGGCGGCGGCGAGCGCGGCCATGTCGCGCGCCGCCTGCGCGCGGTTCAGCCTGCAACCGAATGTGACGTATGCAATCCTCATCGCGGGGCGCGGAAAGACGCGCGGCCTAACGGAAAAGGCTTACGCGGCCGCCCGGCATGAACCGCACTTTGCGCTTGATGCGCAGGCCGACGAGGACGGAGTTGGCGCGCGCGGCGGAAAGCCCGGATTCGCGGACGATGCGGTCGACGGTGACGGGGGTGTCGCCGAGGACGCGCAGGACGGAGGCCTCCTCGATGCTGACCGCGGAGGCGGGCGCCGGCGGCGTTCTCGC
>CADCBS010000143.1 GCA_902799715.1 uncultured bacterium
CAGTCACAAAAAGGGGACTGTCCCCGCTGTCAGTCCAATTAGTAGTGAAAAAGACTTTATCGTGCGCGATCGCTTACGACCACTTTGAAAAATGCCTTTCCGCCAGCAGGTTTGACGACAGGTACAATCACTCCATCAACACCTGCACGCACAAGAGGCGTGCTTGCCGCAACACCATTCAGAAGAGAAATGTCGCTAGAGGCGGCTATGCCGTAATAAAGACCCGGTTTAGCGCTCTCCAAGGCCACCGGCACCATCTCGCCGTCTGCCGCTGTAGTGAATGACGACATGACTTCTTCGTTTAAAATTTCCGCGACCGTTTCATCCGGGCCGATGTCGCTTTTGTAAAAATTCGCCATACCGTTAGACGGTGACAAGGTGATGAACTGTGACGGTGTGCCATGTGAACGGAAACACGAATCGGTTGTCTGTGACTGTTGACGCGGGAAAGAATGTTGTTGCCACATTTATTCCTGTTGCCGCTGCCGATCAGATCGCAACGGATCGCGGCGGTGTGGTGGAGGGCTTGTATACCCGCGATCAGATTCATGCACTTGAAATGGGCAATCTGTTGTTTGATGTGGATTCCTCGTCAAACAAGGCGCGCGTGGGAGTTAAGTTGATGACAACTACTGATTTGACCAATCCAAACTGGCAGCCTGTTGGATTGACGCCTGGCGACATTGATGTTGGAGCTGATGGTTCGGTTGGTTTGAATGTCCCGGCCACTGGTAATACGAAGTTCTTCAAGGTTGTTCTGCCAGACAAGTAACAAGAACGCTGTAACTTCAAAAGCATCCCCATGGGGACAGTCCCCTATTCGTCCTCGTCCCCCCCCATGGGGACAGTCCCCATACTCGTTCACTGTCGCGTGGGGACAGTCCCCCTGCCTGGAGCCGTTCCGCGCGGGCCGTCCTGGGCCCTGACAATCTCTTTGCGTTCTTTTGACATTCGTTTCGGCCGAAATGTGAGATAATATTCGCGTCTTCGGCGAGGTGCCCGCACGGTGCGCAGCATCGCCGCCGGGGCTGACGTGAAAGGAGCCGGATATGGCAAGAAGGAACAGGGTGTCGGTGCCCGACGCGGTGTACCACATCACCACGCGCATCGCCCACAGGGCGCTGCTCCTCGTCGGGGACGGCGTGAAGGACGCCGTGTTCCGCATGATATACGACGTCGCGCTCTTCTCGGGCGTGGAGGTGTTCGCGTGCTGCGTCATGGAAAACCACCTACATCTGCTCGTGCACGTGCCGAGGGTCCCCGCGGAGTACTGGACGGACGAGGCCGCCGAGCCGGACGCGTACGCCTTCGGCATGCGCCCGCCCGAACGCCGCCGGCCGATGTGGCCCGGCTCCGGCGACGGTGCCGTCCCGCAGCCCCGCCCCGCCGTCGGCTTCATGCTGGACGACGGCGAGCTCCTGCGGCGGCTGGCCGGCATATACGGCGGCGAGCGCGCGGAGAGGCGCGTGGAGGGCTGGCGCGCCCTGGAGGAGGCGGGGTGCGCCGCGAGGGCGCAGGCCGACAGGGAGCGCCTCTGCAGGCGCATGTACAACGTCTCGCAGTTCATGAAGACACTGAAGGAGCGGATAACGGGCCTGTTCAACTCCCCGCGCGGGGGAGTCGGGCACGCTGGCGCGCTCTGGGAGGGGCGCTTCCGCAGCGGCGTCGTGGAGCGCTCCGAGCGCGTGATGGCGGTCGTGGCGGGGTACGTGGAGTACAACCCCGTGAAGGCCGGGATCGCGGAGTCGCCGGCCGCGTGGCGCTGGAGCAGCTACTCGTGCGCCCTGGGCGACGGGCCGCTCGCAGGGACGTGCAGGAGGATGTACGAGAGGATGCTCGGCTGCCCGTGGGGCGAGGCCCGGGCCAGGATGGAGGCGATATTCGCCGACAGGCTGCCCGACGACCTCTCGCCGGAGAGCCTCCGGGAGATATGCGAGCACTACGCCGAGATGGACGCCCGCCGGCGCCGCGGGTCCGCCGTGGAGGGCCCTGGCGTGGCGGACGGCGGCGGCGAGCCCGCGGAGGAGTCCCATCCGCGCGTCCGCGCCTCGCAGGCGATCCGCGTCACTCTGCGCGTGTTCGGCGGGGCGTTCATAGGGTCCGCCGAATTCGCCCGCCGCACGCTCTCGCTGCTGCCGCGCGGGTTCCCGGCGCCCGGGACGCGCTCGGCGCGGATGTGCGCCGCTCTCCTGTGGGAGCTGCCTCCGCGGCGCGCCGCCTGACGGGCAGTAGGCGCTGAAGCGTGTGGCCTTCGCGCTGCTGCGGCGCCGCCGGCCGATGGCCAGGGCCATTGGACAGTAATCTGCAAAGCGATTCCGACGGAGACGTCCGGCGATGGGCCGGACGCCGGCCCCGGCTTTGCCCCGGCGTGGCGCACGGGCCGTGCCGCGCGGCGTGTCCCGCCCGAATCGGGCCCGCGGCTGCGCGGCGGACGCCAGTGTCGCTCCAACGTCGTAGCCGTGCCGCCGCATTCGGCCCCGCCGCTGGTGCCCTCTCGGGGACTGTCCCCGTGGAATTGCCGCCGGTCGTGATAGAGGGGACTGTCCCCACGAATCACACAAAGGGGGACAGTCCCCACGAATCACAGGGGACAGTCCCCAGTAGGAATCGGGAATCTCTCAGGGGACAGTCCCATGAGGGGCGGTCCCATGAGGGGCGTTTGGCTAGGATTAGATGGGACGGCTTAGATGAGACTGTCCCCAGAGATAGCCCCATTATATTGGTGCACAGAATTTGGCAAACGGGCCTTCGCTAAATCCATGTGGTTTTCAAATTGGGTACACGTTATTGTGGCAAAATTATGGTAAACTGCGCGTGCAGGAACATGTACGTTAGCAAGCGCGGCGATTTTTTGATATAATATTCGGCATGTTCAGCAGCAGACAGATAGGTTGCGCCCTGTCGGCCGCGGTGATTGCCGCGGCGGGCATGGCGTCGGCAAAGGCGACGGAGACGTCCGCCAGGAACATCGCGCCTGCGTCGAGGCCTGTGCAGAGGCAGTCCGCGCGCCCCCCGGCGCGAACGCCTCGCGCCGTCGCGAGCCCGCAGGCCGCGCGCGCCGCCCCGAAGCAGGCACCCGCGTCGAGGCCCGCGGCCAGGCCGACGCCGAAGCCGGTGCAGCCCGCGCAGAAGCCGATTGCGGCGGGCACGGGGCCGAGGGCGCCGTACCGCGGCGCGATGGCGGTTGACGCCGATTCTGGCCGGGTGCTGTTCGCCGACCTCGAGAACAACACTGCGTATCCGGCGAGCGTGACGAAGCTCATGACGTTCCTGCTCGTGCTGGAGGACGTGCAGGCCGGGCACTACGGGCTTGGCGACAAGGTCGCGGCGAGCGCCTACGCCGCGAGCATGGAGCCCAGCTCCGTCGGTCTGCGCCCCGGGCAGACGATGACGGTTGACGACCTTCTCTACTCCATCATGGTGAAGAGCGCGAACGACGCGGCGGTTGCGCTCGCGGAGCATGCGGCCTGGCGTCGGCGCGGCGGACAGGGCGTCATTCCGCCGGAGACAAGGGGAAGGGCGCTGGTGGACGCGTTCGTTGACAGGATGAACCGTCGCGCGAAGGAGCTGGGGATGCTTTCGACGCGCTATGCGTCGCCCAACGGGCTGCCCCCGCTCGCAAGCGAGCGCAGGGGGTTCGACACTTCGACCGCGGCGGACATCGCGAAGCTCTGCCGGCGGGTGGTGGGCATGCGCCAGGCGCTGAAGTACACATCGTGCGCGTCGCACACGGTGACGGATGGCTCGGGGAAGCCGCTTAGCCTCTC
>CADCBS010000144.1 GCA_902799715.1 uncultured bacterium
CACCTGGTAGCGGTTCCTGTTCTCCGTGGGGTCCTTCCCGATGTCGAGGTCGCCGAAGAGCGCGTCGAAGCTGTCCTTTTCGGCGAGGTCGTAGTAGCAACGGAGCATGCTCAGGAACAGCGACTTGCCGAACCTCCGCGGGCGCACGAAGAAGAGGAACGACCCGCACAGCTCCAGCGTGCGGATGTACGCGGACTTGTCGACGAAGTAGAACCCTTCGCGCCGGAGGCGCTTGAAGTCGCTTACGCCGTATGGAATCTTGAGGTTGCCTTTGTTCATCGGCGCACATTATACCAAAGCCCCCCCTGCGCGGGCAAGGATGGCGCATTGTCGAAAGACTCAGATGCGCCCCCCTGTCGTTTGCGGCGGGGGCTGCCGGGCGGATTTGCGCTTTTCGGGCAGGGAGCCGGATATGCGGCAGGCTATGCGCCAGGGGAGGATCGAGAGCAGCCATGACGCAAGGCGCATCGGCCAGGGGAACGAGACAAGGCCCTTGCCGCGCGAGAGGCCGTCGCATATCTTGCGCGCGGCGGCGTCAGCCTCCATGAAGAACGGCATGGGGCACGTGTTCCTGTCCGTTATCCCGGAGCGGACGAAGCCGGGGCACACCACGCTCACGCAGACGCCTTCCGGCGCGAGGCGCCCGCGCAGCGAAAGCCCCCACGCCTTGAGCGCGGCCTTGGAGGCGGCGTATGCCGGGCAGGCGGCGAGCGGCGCGTAGCCCGCGATCGACGACGTTATCGCGACGTGCCCGCCGGACGGCCTGCGGGCGCGGAAGATCCGCAGCGCCGGAAAGACGGTGTTCAAAGTGCCTTCGACGTTCACGGCGAAGACGCGGCGGGCGTTCTCCTCCGTCTCGTCGAGCGCGGCCACGCCGGCGTTCGCGAAAACGAGATCGAGCGGCGCCGCGCGGTCCGCGCCGGAGATCCAGTCGTCTACGGCCTTGGCGTCAAGCGTGTCGACGCGTGCGGTGCGGACATCGGGGCAGCCGGCTTCGCGGCAGGCGGCGGCCGCGGACTCGAGCCGCGCGGCGTCGCGCCCGCCGAGGAAAAGGCTTTCCGCGCCGCGCCGGGCGAGCTCCACCGCCGTCGCGCGGCCTATTCCGCCCGAGGCGCCGGTGACGAGGGCGGACTTGAAGACGCGTTTCATGGCATTGTTCATCCTTCCGGGGCGGAGACGGCGTCTATCGAACTGGCGCCGAACGCCGCCATCGCAAGCCTGTCGATACCCATCGCGGCGCCGCCCGTCGGGGGGAGGGCGCGCAGCATGTCGAGGAATTCGCGGTCGAGGGGGTAGTCGGCCTCGCCGAGGGCGCGGCGTTCGGCGCGCGCGGCGGCGAAGCGCCTTTCCTGCTCTGCGGGATCGACGAGCTCGGAGAACGCGTTGGCGAGCTCGATGCCGTCGAGATACAGCTCCCATCTTTCGGCGACGGACGGGTCGCGCGGGTCGAGGCGCGACAGGCTCGCCGCCTGCGCGGGGTAGCCCCACAGGAAGACGGGGCCGCGGGGGAGGGAAGGCTCGACCTTCAGCGCCATGTCGAGATCGAACCTGTCGCCGTCCCACCGCTCGAACGGATCCCAGCCGCACCAGTCGCGGTACGCCTGGCGCACGGAGACGCGCGGGAAGCGTTCGGGCAGGCCGGGCAGGACGGCGCGGAGGAGGGCTTCGGCGTCGCGCGCGATCTCCTCGTACCCGCAGCCCGGGCGGTACCATTCGAGCATGGTGAATTCGGGCCGGTGCCGGTCGCCGCGCTCGCCCTCGCGGAAGCACGGGCCGATCTGGTAAATCGCGCCGAGGCCGCGGGCGACGAGCTTTTTCATCTGGAGCTCGGGGGAGGCGCGCAGGAACATGGAGCCGCTGGGGGGGCAGTCGATGTGGGGTTCCGGCGCGGGCGCGGCTATGCGCACGGGCGTTTCGACCTCGAGGAAGCCCTGCGCGTCGAAATACGCGCGCACGGCGCGGAGGACCCGCGCCCTGGCGTAAAGCCCGTCGATATCCATCGCGCGGCGGCCGTTCAGTTCTTCAGGCGCATGCGCTCGGCCGGCAGGTCGTACATCCTTACGAAGCTGGCGCGCTTCAAGGCGTCGATCCACTCGTTGTAGAGGCGTTCGCGCTCGGCGTTCCTGACGTTGGCTTCGATGTCGGCGTAGGCGTCGGCGAAGCTGCGGCGGCCGCCGTCCTTCTGGGATATCTTGCGGACGATGACGGCGTAGCGGCCGAACACGAGCGGGCGCTTCGAAGTCTCGCCGGGCTTGAGGGCGTCGATATGCGCCACGATTTCGGGCAGAAAGTAGTCCTTGGGGTTCACGTTCTCCCACAGGCCGCCCTGCGCGGCGCGGGTGTCGGCGGAGTTTTCGCGCGCGAGCTTCGCGAAATCGGCGCCGGCCGCGAGCTGCTTCAGGAGGTCCCCGGCGCGCTCGGCGGGGGGCTTGGCGTCCTTGCCCGGGGCGAGGAGGATCACGGAAAGCGTGACGGACGGCGGGACTGCGTAGCGGCCGGGGTTGGCTTCGTACTCGGCGCGCATGGCGCCCGGGGAGGCGGACACGTTCTGCTCGATCTTCCTGTAGCGCATGGCGGCCACGACCATGTCCTCGCGGACGGTGCGGCGCCAGTCGCCGAATGTGGTCTTGGCCTCGGCGAGAGTCTGGTTGAGCCTGTTCACGTCGCCGCCGAAATGGTCGCGCACGATTTCCTGGACGCGGGAATCGACGACCCATTCCTGGAGGTCCATCTTCGCCTCGTCGGCGGCCTTCAGTATCAGCTTGCGCTCCACGAGGTGGCGCACGACGCGGCGGTACATTTCCGCGAACTCCTTGCGGTCGGCCAGGTTCACGCCGGCGCGCCAGCGCGGGTTGTTCCTGATTTCGGCCATGACGTCGCCGATCGTGATCACGGCGGCGTCGACGCGGGCGGCGGTGCCGTCCATGACCGTTCCGCCGGACGAATCGCGTTCCGCGGCGGCGAACTCGCCCTTTGCGGGCGCGGCGGGCTTCGCGGGCGCGGCGGGCTTCTGTGCGGCCGCGGCCACGAGCGGCGCGGCGGCGAGCGCGAAAACGATGTTCCTGGGATTCATCGGATGTTTCCTCCGTTGTGTTCAAAGTCGGCAGGCCAATGCAAAGCGAGGCCGATCCAGTCGTCGAGCGAAAGCTCCTCGGGGCGCGCGGCGGACTGCACGACGCCCCTGAAAATAGTCCCCATCTGCTTGCGGCGGTGCGAAAAGGCGGTGCGCACGACCGAATCGAAGACGGCGCGCGCGGCGGGACCGAGGCGCGGCGCGTCCCCGCGGCGCGATATGCGCACCACGGCGGAATCCACGGCCGGGCGCGGCCAGAAGCACGAAGCGGGGATTTCGCGCACGGTCTCGACGTCGTAGTCGAGCTGGATGCGGACGCCCGCGAGGCCGCGCTCGCGGTCGCCCGGGCCGGCGGCGAGGCGCGCGGCGACCTCGGCCTGGACGAGCAGCACGAACACGCGCGGCGCGCCGGGGCGCGCGGCCAGTTCCAGCAGGATGCGCGTGCCCACGCTGTAGGGCAGGTTCGAGACGCATTTGCCGAAGCCGTCCAGCGCGCCGTCGCGCGCCATGTCGAGGGCGTCGCCCTGCACGGTCTCCAGCGCGCCGGCGGGGCCGGGGGGCGAGGCGGCGAGGCGCGCCGCGAGCGCGCGGTCCG
>CADCBS010000145.1 GCA_902799715.1 uncultured bacterium
GCCGCGCAGGCGGCTCCGGCCGCTCCGGCGGCGCCTGCGGCAGGCGGGGAGCGCGCCGCGAACGTCCTCGGCCCGGAATCCTCCGCCGCCGAGATACTGCGCTCCTGCCGCGCGATGCTGCCGCCGAAGCCCGTGCTGCTGCGCGGGCGCATAGTGCGGCGGAACCGGAAAGGCATCCCTTCGCGCGAATACGCCTATTCGCTGCTGATGGACAGGTCCTCGGACCCGGCCAGGATCGAAGCGAAGATATATCCGAAAGACGGCGGGCAGGAAATACTCTCGGTGCGGGTGACGCGCCCCGAGGGCGGACAGGCGACGGTCGAGACGGTCGCGCCCGGCGGCGCGACGGAACGCCCGCCGGTCACCGGCACGGTTCTCGGCACGGACGTGACGTGGCTCGATTTCACGCTCGATTTCCTGTGGTGGCCGGATGCGAGGTTCGACGCGGAGCGCACCGGCGAGACCGTGCACGGGCAGGAATGCCTGACGATAATCGCGCGCCCCGCGGCGCCGCAGGCCGGCGTGGACGCGGTGCGGCTGTGGGCGGACCGCAAGACCGGCTGCATGATGCAGGCCGAGCAGCTCGCGTCCGACGGCAAAGGCGGCTTCAAGACGGTCCGCAGGCTGTGGGGGACGCGCCTGAAGAAATTCCCCGGGCACGAAACCGCGCCCGGCGGACGGCGCATAGAGACGAAGCGCTGGATGGCGAGCGCCATAGAAGTGCAGCGCGCCGGCGGGATACACCGCACGAAGATAACGATCGAATCGATAGACGACGAACCTTCCGGACCGGAGGGCCGGTGAGCGGCGCGACGCCGCCTGCATGATCACCGCCCTGCTCGCCGCCTCGATTCTCGCCCTCATGGCGCTTTCCGCGTTCTTCAGCTCCGCGGAGACGGTGCTGTTTTCCCTCGCGCCGGTGCAGCTGAACCGCCTGCGCGAGCGCCGCCCCGCCACCGCCGAAAGCCTGCAGCGCAAGCTCGACGACCCGGCGCGCACGCTTTCGGCGATCCTCGCCGGGAACACGCTCGTGAACTTCGCCATCGCCGCGCTCGGCTACAGGCTCGTTTCGATGTACGTGCAGCGCGGCGCGGCGGGCGCGAGCGTGGCCCTGTTCACGCTGCTGCTGCTCGTGTTCGGCGAAATCGCGCCCAAGCAGTTCGGGATGCGCAACGCCGAACGGCTCGCGCCGGCGTACGACAAGGCGCTCGACGTCTTCATATTCGTCCTGTCCCCGGCCTGCCGCCTGATGGTGCGCTGGTCGCGCGTGTTCAGGGACTTCCTGAAGCGCGAGCGCCGCGCGCTTTCCGACGACGACCTGCGGGCCGTGATGGCGACGGCCGCCGCGGGCGGCGTGCTCGACCGCGAAGAGGAATGGATGGTGGACGGCATACTCGCCCTGCCGCACCTGCACGCGGCTGACGAGATGACGCCCCGCGTGGACCTGGAGGGGATAGACATGCTGGACGCCCCGGAGGTCCGCAAGGCGGCGGCGTTCGCCACGCGCCACAAGTTCCTGCCGGTCTGGCGCAAGACGCCGGACTCCGTGGAAGGCATGCTCAACGTGGAGAAGTTCCTGCTGGACCCGGCCCACGACCTCGCCGCCGCCACCGAGGACGCGCTGTTCGTGCCTGAGAACGCCGCGCTGAGCGACATCCTTGTGACATTCCTGCGCAGCGGCCGGCGCATCGCCTGCGTGCTCGACGAATACGGCGGCACGGCGGGCGTCATAACGCGCGGCGACATTCTCGAAATCGTGGCCGACCCGGTGGAGGAGGCCGAGGAGGAGATCGTCCCGGACGGCGAAGGCGCGTGGATCTGCAAAGGCACCGTGTCGCTCGACACGATCGAACGCGAACTCGGCTTCAGGCTCGAGGCGGAAAACGCAGACCGCCTGAGCGGGTGGATGATGTCCGCCGCCGGGCGCCTGCCGCATCCCGGGCAGGAGATACGCCGCCAAGGCGTGCTGGCCACGGTGACGCGCCGCCGCGGCCGCCGCATCGAGGCCGTGCTGCTCGAAAAAGATCCGGAGTCGGGCAAAAGCCCGGCGGAATCGGAGGAAGACATGATCGAGGAGGCGACGGGCGACGCCCCGCAGGAAGAGCCGCGCGGCGGAAGGGAGGGCGCATGAGCGGAGTGCTGGCGTTCCTCGGCGTGTGCGCGTGCGCCGCGGTGTGCTTCTTCTGCGCCGGGGCGGAGACCGGCTTCCTGAACGTGAGCCGCATGCGCGTGATGTCGCTTTCCCGCCGCGGCAGCGCCAAGGCCAAGCGGCTGGAGCGCGTCTTGATGCGCATCCCGCAGGCCGTGACGGTGCTTCTGGTGGGCAACAACATAGCGGCCGTGGCCTATTCCACGCTCTGCTCGTGGATGAGCGAACATTCGCCGGTGCCGGTGCAGACCGCGGTGGCCTGCGCGGGCGCGCTTGCGATGCTGTTCGGGTGCGAGTACATGCCGAAGCTCCTGTTCACGTCGCGCCCGCTGCGCCGCACGCTCGCGATAACGCCGTTCTACGAAGCGCTGGAAAAGGCGCTGTCGCCGGTCAGCGCCGTTTTCTCGGGGATCGCGCGGATAGCGTTCCCGCGCCGGGAGGCGCGGCGGCGCGGCGCGCTGTCGCGCGACAGCCTGCGCAGCATCGTGGCCGACCGCAGGAACGGCGTGGCGCTGAGCGGCTTCGAGCGCAAGCTGATCGACCGCGTCCTGACGCTGCAGACCGTGACGGCCGCCGATCTCATGACGCCCGCCGGGCGCATGGATTCCGTGCGCGCCGGAACGCCGCTTTCGGAATGCGTGGCGATCGCCCGCCGCACCGGCCACGTGCATCTGCCGGTGTTCGGGGAGGACGGCGCGCTTTCGCGCGTCATAGACGTGCGCGAGATCCTGCGCGTGGCAAAGGGCCGCCCCCCGGAAGGGACGGCGGCGGACGCCCCGCGCGCGGCCGTCTCGCAGCCGCTTTCGATTTCTCCGTCCACGCGCGCCGACGACATCCTGCCGCTGATGCGCCGCCGGCATCTGCCGTTCGCGGCGGTGCGTCCGCCGTCCGGGGAAGTCCTCGGGGTGATAACCGAAGAAGCGGTCCTCGCCTGCCTGATGTCCGGCCTGTCGGCCCGCGACGCGGCCCCGCCGGCCGCCTGATCCGGCTGCCAGCGCCTGCCTGTGTCAGCGGCGGGCGTAGAGCGCGGCGGCGGCTTCGGCCACCTCGGCGAGGCGGGCTTCGGCCTCGTCGAGAAGCTCCGCGGCGTCTTCGCGCTTCGTGCCGGGCATGGCGAGGGCTTCGAGGAATTTCGCGTACGCGGCGGCGGCGGCCTTCATCTCCGGCCCGCGGCCCTCGCCGGCCGCGAGCACGCCGCGGACGGCGAGCGCGGCCGCCATGCGCACGCGCGCGTCGCCGGAGTACA
>CADCBS010000146.1:0-976 GCA_902799715.1 uncultured bacterium
GCGGCCTTGTCCTGCGCTATCGCCTGCAGCACGCGCGGCGCGGCGAGCAGCGCCCCCAGCGCGCTCGAGAGCGAGGCGGCCCACACGCCCGCCAGCACGGCCGGCGCCCACCTGGCGCATTTCTGCATTATCATCGGGTCGGACAGGACCTCCGGCGATCCGCCCGCGAACGCGTCGAGCGCCACCGGCACGGCCATGTAGATCGCGTACCCCGTCACGACCGACCCCACGATGCCGAGCGGGAGCGAGCGCGCCGGATTCTTCAGGTCGCCGCTCATCCCGAGGCCTGACAGCATTCCCGTGACGGCGGGGAAGAACACGGCGAGGACGCCCCAGAACCCCATGCGCGGCACGGTGCGCGCGGCGGCCTCCGCGACGGCGGAGGCTTCCGGCGGCCCGCCGAGGAAGAACGAGACGAGCGACGCCGCTATCGCCGCCATGATGAAGAACTGCGCCTTCAGCGCGAGCCCGGCGGAGAAGAAGGACAGCGCCGCCAGCGCCGCCAGCACGGCCATGCCGGCGATCCGCGGATTCCATCCCGCCGCCCAGGGCACGGCGCCCGTGAAGGCTTCCACGAAGCCGGCCACGTAGAACGCCACGCTTATCGCCTGCGACAGGAAAAGCGGCACGCCGACCGCGGCCCCCGCCTCGAGGCCGAGCGAGCGCGACACCATGTAGTACGCGCCGCCGCCCTTCACCTGCATGTTGGTGGCGAGCGCGGCGATGGAAAGGGCCGTGAGGAACGTGACTGCCGACGACATGGTGACTATCGCCAGCGTGCCCGCAAGGCCCGTCTGCCCCAGCACCCAGCCGAAGCGCAGGTACATCACCACGCCGATTATCGTCAGGATCGCCGGCGTGTACACGCCGGCGAACGTCCCGAACCCGTGCCCCGTCTTCGTTTCGCGTCTTGGCATCCTCTTGCACCTTTCCCGCGCGGCGCGCCGGCGCCGCCGATCCCCTCAGCCCGCCACGG
>CADCBS010000146.1:1045-4438 GCA_902799715.1 uncultured bacterium
GCCCGCCACGGGCCAGAACGTCAGCGTGAACCCGCCGCCGGCGTCGGCGTCGACGGCGATGCGCGCGTCCGGCGCCACGCCCGGCACCGCCTCGCGCACGACGTGCGCGGCCTGCGCCTCAGGCGGGTCGGCGGCGTTGGGGTCGCGCACCGTCTCCATGATGTACGTCTTGAACCGCCGCCCGGCCGGCAGCATCTCCCAGAAATCCTCGAAGCGCACGGTGACCGTGCGCGGCTCCGCCGTGAAGCAGCCGATCTTCCACACGTCGCGCCAGCGGCGGCCGAAGAGCGCGAACTCTCCGCGCTCCGCGGCGGCCACGCGGAAGGCGTCGCTCTTTTCGGCCGTGTTCGCGTTCACGAAGAGCCTGAACGCCTCCTGCGCCGGGAACGTCACGCCGCCGCCGAAGAAGGGCGGCGGCAGCGGCCCGCGCGCGAAGGGCACGGTCTCGAACGCGGCGCGCAGCACGTCGCGCCCGTCGCCCAGCTCCAGCTTCTCCGGTGGCGGCTCGCAGCCCATCCGCGCCTCCAGAAGGTCGCCGGGGCGGTCGAAATAGAGCGGCGCGCCCGCGCACACGGCCGCGATGCGGCCGTTGTCGAAAAACACCTTGGGCGGCCTCGCGCGGCCTTCCGCGCCGCCGGCGCCCTCCGTCATGTCGTTGTCCATGGGCGGAATTGTACCAAATCCCCGCGCCCGGCGGGGAAAAAAGTTGGGACTTCAAAGAATTTTGTGGATGGCGTTGCGCTACGCGCGACCACGAACCCGGCGGAAAGAATCTCTTGCGGGGCGTTCGGGGCTTTTGGTAGAATTGCGCGGTTGTCAAAATTTTCGGGCCGCGGCCGGGGCGGTTTCGCATCCGGCGCGGCGCAGGAGGAAGCATGGCCCCAAGAAAAGCCGCGGCGGCGCCGAAGAAGGCGTCCCGCGCAAAACCGGCCGCAGCCGCGGCCGGAAACGTAGTCGCCGCAGGCGATTCGATGTCAGTCGCGCTCGATGCGGGATTCACGCACCGCGTGGTGTTCGCGCGCAACGCGTTCGGGAACGGAGGCGGTCCGCTCGCGGACATCCTGCGGGAGGGATGCAGGGAGAATCCGCGCGTGCTGGCGGTTGTCGACTACAACGTGGCGCGGCAGACGCAAGGCCTGCCCGGCGGGATCGCCGCGGCGATGGAGGCCGCGGGCGCCACGCCCGCCGGCAAGCCGGTGCTGGCCGCGGGCGGCGAACAGGCGAAGAACGACGGCGGACGCACCGCCTGGGCGCTCGCGAACACGATGCTGTCGGCCGGGCTTTCGCGCGGCGACTGCGTGCTCGCCATCGGCGGCGGCGCAGTGCTGGACGCGGCGTGCTTCGCGGCCGCCGCGGTCCGCGGCGGCATAGCGACGGTGCGCATGCCTACCACGCTGCTGGCGCAGTGCGCGAGCGGATGCTCCGTATCCTGCGGCGTGGACACGCCGGCGCGCAAGAACGCGTTTTCCGCCCGGACTTCCGCGATCGCCACGGTGTGCGACTTCTCTTTCCTTTCCTCTCTCACGCCCGAGAACTTCCGCAACGGCATCCCAGAAGCCGTCCGCACGGCGGCGCTGCACGACAGGGAGTTCCTGGAATGGATCGGCGAGAACGCCGGCAAGCTCGCCGTCTGCGACGCCGCGGCCGCCGAAGAGACGGTCCGCCGCTCGGTGGCGGCCGGAATGCGCGGCCTGGCGGAGCGCGGGGCCGCCGGTTCCTTCTGCCGGTTCGGCGGCTGGGCCGCGGACAGGCTGCAGGAAACGAGCCGCTGGCGCCTGTGGCACGGCTACGCCCTCGCGATGGGCGTGTGCATCGACACCGCATACGCCGTGCAGAAGCGCTGGCTGCCGGAGGAGGACGGCGACCTGATCGGGACCATCCTGCACAAGACCGGCGGGCTCTACGGCCTCGAAAGGTTCCCGCAGCTGCTCGACAACGCCGCATCCTTGACTGAAGGTCTCGCCGAATGGGGCGAAAACCTGCGCGGCCCGCTTGCGGTGTCCTATCCAGGCCCGCTCGGCGAAGAGCGCGTGGAGACGGACGTCGACGCCGCGCTGTACGCCGGGATCGTGAAAGAACTGCGCGAAACCTCCGCCGAACTCGCGCGGCGCAGGCGCGAGGCCGCCAAGGCCCCCGCGCCGGGCCCCGCGCCGGAAGCGGCGCCGGAGGAACCTCCGCGGGAAGAACCCGCAACGCAGGACGCCGCCGGCGGGGAAGCCCCCGGCGCGGAAGACGCGGGCGCGGACGCGCCCGAAGCCTGAAGCGGCGCGCAAGACCAAAGCAAAAAGGGGGACGCGATGTCCAAGCCGGTGTTCTGCATAGTCGACATGATGCCGTTCCTGTACAAGGGGCATTTCGCGTTCCTGAAGAAACCGCGCGTCACGTCGTCCGGCGTGAACGTGTCCGCGCTGTCGGTCTACGCCGGCGAACTGGCGTCGGTGCTGTCGAGGCATTCGCCGGACTACGTGGCCGTGGCGGCCGATTCTCGCACCGCCACGTTCCGCCACGAAGCCTACCCGGAGTACAAGGCCGGGCGCGCCAAGATGCCGGAAGACATAGCCGCGGCGGTTCCGCAGGCGTTCGAGTTCGCCGCCGCGCTCGGGATCCCGGTCGTCCGGTGCGACGGATTCGAGGCCGACGACGTGATGGGCACGCTCGCCCGCCGCGCCGCGGCCGCCGGATGCGAAGTCCTGCTCTTCACGCCCGACAAGGACGCCGCGCAGCTCGTCGGCCCCGGCGTTTCGCTCGTGCGCCCCGGGCACGGCCCCGAAGGCCCCGAACTGTACGGCGAAGACCGCGTGAAGGAGCGGTGGGGGCTTTCCTCCCCGGCGCAGATGATCGACTGGCTGGCGCTCGCCGGCGACTCCTCCGACAACATACCAGGCATCCCCGGCGTGGGGGAGAAGACCGCCTCGGCCCTGCTCGCCGAATACGGATCCATCGAGGACATCCTCGCGCACGCCGCGGAAATCCCCGGCAAGCTCGGCGAAAAGGTCGCCGCGGGCGCGGAAAAGGCGAAGCTGTCGAAATTCCTCGCCACGATAAGGACGGACGTCCCGGTGGAGTTCGACGCCGCCGCGTTCGCGCGACGCGGGCCGGACGCCGCCGCGCTTTCGGCGTTCTGCGCGAAGTTCGAGCTGCGCTCGCTGTACGCGCGCCTCGCGCCGGAAGGCGCCGCGCCGCTGGCGGCGCAGGACGCCGCGAACGGCTGGAAGACGATCGCGGACGTCGCGCACGACTACGCGACCGTGCGCACGGAAGACGAAGCCCGCGCGCTCGCCGCGGAGCTCGCCCGGTGCGACGGGGCGGCGTTCCTCGCGGTCACGGACGGCGCGCCGCCGCGCACGTGCGTCCTGCGCGGGCTGGCCTTCGCCACGGCGCCGGGGCGCGCGC
>CADCBS010000147.1 GCA_902799715.1 uncultured bacterium
GGGGTGGCGCGCGTGGTGTGGGCGTGCCGCGACCCGAACCCGGCGAACGCCGGGCGCGCCGCGCGCATCCTGCGCCGCGCCGGCATCGAGTGCGCGCACGGCCTGTGCCGCGCCGAGGCGGAGCCGCTCGTGGCGCCGTTCGCAAAGCACGTCCTGACCGGCATGCCGTTCGTCACCGTGAAACTCGCGATGTCGCTCGACGGGCGCGTCTGCGACGGTGCCGGGGCGGCGAAGTGGATCTCCGGCCCCGCGGCGCGCAAGGCCACGGGGCGCCTGCGCTCGACCGTGGACGCCGTGATGGCCGGGGCGGGCACGGTGCGCGCCGACGACCCCAGCCTGCTCTGCCGCGAAGGGCGGAACGACAGCCTGCTGCGCGTGATAGTCTGTTCCGGGCGGGGCCTGCCGCCGGATTCGCAGGTCTTGACCGACGGCGCGGCGGACAGGACCATAGTAGCCGTGCCGGCCGACGGCGGCGACCGCGTGGATCTGCGCACGCTGATGCGCGCGCTCGGCGCGCGCGGCGTGATGCACGTGCTGTGCGAAGGCGGGCTGAAGCTTGCGCGCGCGCTTGCGGACGAAGGGCTTGTCGACGAATGGATTTCTGTGCAGGCGCCGGTGCTGATAGGCTCGCGCCCCCTCGCCGCCGCGCCGCGCGGCAGGCTGGTATCGGTCCGTACGGCGGGCTGCGACACAATCGCGCGCTTCGCATTCGGAGCTGCCGCGGAAGAAATACGGAGGCCGCAGTGTTCACGGGCATGATCGAGAAGACGGGCCGGATCGCGCGCGTTTCGCGCGGGCGCGGCCTGTCGATAGAAGTGCGGCCGGACACGCCCTGGCCGGAGCCGTATTCGCCCGGAGAGTCGATAGCGGTGAACGGCGTGTGCCTTACGGTGTCGCGCTTCTCCGGCTCCGTTTTCGCCGCGGATGTGCTGGCGGAGACGGAGAAGAAGTCCACGCTGGGGTCGATCCTGCCGGGGGCGCGGGTGAACCTCGAACGCGCGCTTCCGGCCGGCGGCCGCCTCGGCGGGCACATAGTGCAGGGGCACGTGGACGGCACGGGCACGGTGAAGGCCGTGGTTCCGCGCGGGCGCGACTTCGCGCTCGAGATTTCGTGCGGCCCGGCGGTGGCCGCGGCCACGGTCGAGAAAGGTTCGATCGCGGTGGACGGCGTTTCCCTGACCGTGTGCGCGGCGGGAGCCGGCGGGTTCCGCGTCGAGATAACACCGTCCACCGCGGCGAACACGATTCTCGGCAGCCTGCGCCCCGGCGACAGGGTTAACCTGGAATCGGACGTCCTCGGGCGCTACGCGCGCCGCGCGGCCGAGTCGGCGCAGGCGGAGGCGGAAGGCGCGGAGCGGGCGGGCGGGCTGACTTTCGAGATGCTCGCGGAAAACGGATTCGCATGACGTTCCGGAGGTTTGCGGCGTGAAAGCGGGACTGGGAATTGCAATGGCGGCGGCTGGATTCGCGGCGGCGCTCGTGGCGTCGGCCGCGGCCCAGAGGGGGCTCGCCTCCTGGCGCGAGGGCGAGCTGGAGGCGGAGGATCCGGCGTACAACGCCGACGTGCCGCCCGAGACGCGCTTCACCGTGGCGGCGCTGGGCGGCCTGCGCGGGGTGGTGTCGGAATTCATACGCCTGCACGCCTCGAACCTCCAGCGGGAGGGGAACTACACGGAGCTGGCCCAGCTCTCGGCCTGGCTCACGCAGCTCGACCCGCACGCGGCGGATTCCTGGACGATGGCGGCGTGGAACCTTTCGTACAACATTTCGTCGTCCACCGACGTGAAAGAAGACAAGTGGCGCTGGGTGCTGGCCGGCATGAAGATGCTGCGCGACGACGCCCTGCGCGCGAATCCGCGCGATCCGTCCATCCACTACGAGCTGATGTGGCTTTTCCTGAACAAGATAAACGGCACGCTCGACGACGTAGGCCGCTACTACAACGAATCGTGGCGCGACACGGTGCGGCAGGCCGCCGGCGACTGGGCGTCGCTCAAGATGGAGCCAGCCCTCATGCGGAAGATCGACGCCGCGTACGGTCCGCTCGACTGGAGCGATCCGCTGTCGAGCGCGGTGTACTGGGGCGAGCACGGGCTGGCCGCGGCGCCTGCGCGCGTCTGCGCGCGCCTGCGCCTCGGGCTGGCGTTCTGCATGTTCGCGAAAGTGCGCGCCGACGCCGCGTACGCGCCGCGCGCCCTCGAGCGCATACGGGCGCTTTCCGCCGCAGGGCCGGACGCCACGCTCGACGAGATGGCTGCGGCGCTCGAGGAATTCATCAAAGGCGGGGGCGCCGCCGCGCCGCAGGGCGGCCAGGGCGCGCAGGCCAAGGCGGGAGGCTCGTGACTGACCAAGAGCCAGCCGGCGGCGCCGTGATGGGCGTGAGCGAAGTCACGGCGCGCCTGAAGCGCCTGATCGAAGGCGGCCCGCTGCATACAGTCTCCGTGCGCGGCGAAATCTCCGGATGGCGGCTCTATCCGTCCGGCCACGCGTATTTCGCGCTGAAGGACGCCGGGGCGCAGCTCCAGTGCGTGATGTTCAAGAGCGCGCTTGCGCGGTGCCGCGCGGCCGGCGGCCTGCGCGACGGGCTGGACTGCGTGTTCTCCGGCGAGCTTGAGGTGTACGCGCCGCACGGAAAGTACCAGCTCGTGGCGCGCCGGGCCGAGCCTGCGGGAAAGGGGAGCCTCGCGGCGGAGTTCGAGAAGCTTAAGGCCAGGCTGGCCGCCGAAGGCCTGTTCGGCGCGGAACGCAAGCGCCCGCTTCCGTTCCTCCCCCGCCGCATAGGGATCGTCACCTCCCCCGCCGGGGCCGTGGTGCACGACATGGCCACGGTGCTTCTGCGCAGGTATCCGAATCTCGAAATCAGGCTGTATCCCGTGAAGGTGCAGGGCGAAGGCGCGGCCGCGGAGATCGCGCGCGGCGTGGAGTGGTTCAACGCCGCGGAACGGGACTGGCGCCCGGACGTGCTTATCGTGGGGCGCGGCGGCGGCTCGATAGAAGACCTGTGGGCGTTCAACGAAGAGATCGTCGTGCGCGCCGTGGCCGCCAGCGCCGTCCCCGTCGTTTCGGCCGTGGGGCACGAGACGGATTTCACGCTCTGCGACTTCGCGGCGGACGTCCGCGCCGGCACGCCGTCGATCGCCGCGGAGATATGCGTTCCGGTGAAGTCGGAGCTGAAGGCGCGCGTGGACGCCGCGGCTTCGCGGCTGGACCGCTGCATGGAGCATGCGTGGGAGACGCGCGCGCAGCGGCTCGATTCCGCCGCCGCGCGGCTCGGCGCGGCGATGCGCGCGCCCGCCGCCAAGGCCGCGGGATGGATCCGCGCCGCCGTGCCGCGCATGTCGGCCGCGCTGAAG
>CADCBS010000148.1 GCA_902799715.1 uncultured bacterium
CTTTTCTGGGTTTGTCAACGCTATTATAGCGTATTCAGGAAAAGTCTCCCCGCCTTTTTTACTGTCGTGGAAATTTATTTCATCCCTATTTTATAGGACTCTGACAGACATCAGGGATAATTTATCCCGGATTTCCCGGGATAAGGGTGCGGCCCCGCGCGGGCTTGACTTCCGCCGTCCGTTTTGGCAAACTTTCCGCCGTTTCCGCCGGAACGGGCTTTCGTCCGACTGCCTGCCCGGCCGGAACCGCAATAAAGGACAGGGAAAAATGCCCAAACTGAAAACAAAGAAATGCGCCACCAAGCGCTTCAAAATGTCGGCCACGGGAAAAGTCCTGCGTTCGCAGGGCGGCAAGTCGCACCTGAACGGGTACAAGCCCCGTTCGCGCAAGCGCAATCTCCGCGGCACGGTAACAACCGACGATTCCGTCGTCAAAACCATCCACCGCATGATGCCTTACTGAGGAGACCGGCAAAATGTCCCGTGCAACAAACGCACCCGCTTCACGCGAACGCCGCCGCAGGCGGCTCGAGCTTGCGAAAGGCTACCGCAACGCCCGCTCGAAACTTTTCCGCACCGCCACCGAGGCGGTCGACCGCGCGCAGGCGCTCGCCACAGCGCACCGCAAGCTCAAGAAACGCGATTTCCGCCACCTGTGGATCGCCCGCATCAACGCCGCGGCGCGCGCCGAAGGCCTGACCTACAGCAAGTTCGTCGACGGCCTGATCAAGGCCGGCGTCACGCTGAACCGCAAGATGCTTTCCGAAATCGCGATCCGCGACCCCGAAGGCTTCAAGGCGATCGTGGCCAAGGCCCGCGAGGGTCTGGGGCTCTGACGCGGCAGGCGCGGGCGGGCCTGCGCCCGGCCGCGCCGCACCACCACGTTTCCACACGCTACCACGGTTCCACAGATGAGCGACATCTGCATTTTCGCCGGGCAGGGGGCGCAGTTCCCCGGCATGGGGCGCGACCTCGCCGGGCGCGACCCCGATGCCGCAGCGCTTTTCGAGCGCGCCGACAAGGCATTGGGCTTCGACATCTCGTCGCTGTGCTTCAACGGCCCGGCGGAGGCGCTTGTCAAGTCCGACGTGTGCCAGCCGGCCACGTTCCTCGTTTCGTACGCGGCTTGGACGCTTCTGCGCAAGAACGCGCCCAACGCCCGGTTCGCGGCCGCCGCAGGGCTTTCGCTCGGCGAGTGGACCGCGCTCTGCGCGGCGGGAGTGCTCGATTTCGAATCCACGCTGAAAGTGCTTTCGGCGCGCGGACGCTTCATGCAGGAGGCCTGCGAAGCGGAGCCGAGCGGCATGATTGCGATCGTCGGCGCGTCCCCGCAGCAGCTTTCGGCCATCTGCGAAAAGACCGGCTGCACCGTGGCGAACGTCAATTCGTCCGCGCAGCAGGTGCTCTCAGGCTCGAAAGACGCGATAGCGGCGGCCGCGGCCGTCGCGAAGGAGCTCGGCGTGAAGCGCGCGATCCCGCTCGCCACCGCCGGAGCGTTCCATTCGCGCTTCATGGCGCCGGCCCGCGAAAAGCTCGCGCCCGTCCTCGACGGCATCGCGTTCTCCGCCCCGTCCATGCCGGTGCTCTCCAACGTCACCGGCAAACCCCACCCGGACGATCCTTCGGCCATCAAGGCCGCAATGCTCGAACAGGTGACAGGCACGACGAACTGGGCGGCCGACGTCGAGACGGCCAAGGCGATGGGATGCGGACGCTTCGTGGAATTCGGACCGGGCAAGGTGCTTTCCGGGCTCGTGAAGAAAATCGACCCCGCGCTCGAAACGCTCAATGTCCAGGACTGCGCCACTCTCGACGCGGCAGTCGCCGCGCTCGGCTGACGCAAGCCACGAAAGGACCGAACAATGGCAGAACTTTCCGGGAAAACGGCAATAGTCACCGGCGCCGCCCGCGGCATCGGCGCGGCCATCGCGAAAACCCTCGCCGCGCGCGGCGCGAACGTCGCCGTGTGCGACCTGAACGCCGACTGGTGCGCCGAAACCGTGCAGGCCGCGGAAGCGGCCGGCGCGAAGGCGAAAGCCTACGGCGTGAACGTGGCGGCGTCCGCTGAGGTCGACGCCTGCGTAAAGGCCGTCCTCGCGGATTTCGGCCGCATCGACATCATGGTCAACAACGCCGGCATCACGAAGGACGGCCTTCTGATGCGCATGAGCGACGAAGACTGGGACGCGGTGCTCAACGTGAACCTGAAGGGCACGTTCCTCTTCACACGCGCGGTCGCCCGCCCGATGATGAAGAACAAGAACGCCGACGGCTCGCCCGCAGGCGGCGCGATCGTCAACATCGCTTCGGTGGTCGGCATCATGGGCAACGCCGGACAGGCCAACTACACCGCCTCCAAAGGCGGCGTGATAGCCCTCACCAAGACCACTTCCAAGGAGCTCGGCTCGCGCAACATCCGCTGCAACGCGGTCGCGCCCGGCTTCATACAGTCCAAGATGACGGACGTCCTCCCCGACGAGGTGAAGACGCGCTACATGGACCATATCCCTCTCAAGCGTTTCGGCACGCAGGACGACATCGCCAAGGCGGTGGCGTTCCTCGCAGGCCCGGACGCGGAGTACATAACCGGCCAGGTCGTTTCCGTGAACGGCGGAATGATTTGACCATCATTTTCGTGTGGCAAAAAGCCGCAGAATACTGTATACTATAAACATTCCAACAACCAAAGGAGTTCAAAATGGCTGGAAAACTCGAAGAACGCGTCAAGGAGATCATCGTTGAACAGCTCGGCGTCAACGCCGAACAGGTCACGCCCGAAGCGTCCTTCATCGACGATCTCGGTGCCGACTCGCTCGATTCCGTGGAGCTGATCATGGCTTTCGAAGAAGAATTCGGCGCGGAGATTCCGGATGAAGACGCGGAAAAGCTCACCAGCGTCGGCAAGGTGATCGAGTACCTGAAGGAAAAAGGGTACGGCGACGAGCAGCAATAACGGCGGCAGGTCTTTCTGCACGATGCGGAAACGGGCGGGCATTTGCCCGCCCGCGCCGTTTTAAGCCGTTTCCGCCCCGCGACGCAACACGCGTCGCCGCCCGCAGCCAGGGAAGTGGAAATGTGAAAATGTGGAAATGTTGCCAGTATCCAATTCCAATTTCCAATATGCCCGGCACGGACATTCTACATGTTCTACACAGCCGATAAATTCATACGCACCGTAATCTTATTCCGGGTTGAAGGCCTCGCGTCGGGGTGAAGGTCTCACGCAGAGGCGCAGAGAGGCCGAGAGCGCAGAGAAGCCGCCGCATCTCTGTGCGTATGGAATCTTGATTGAGGTT
>CADCBS010000149.1 GCA_902799715.1 uncultured bacterium
GCCGCCCGCGATTCCGCCGCGCGGTGCCACCCTGGCGGGCGCGGTGGCGGAACTCGAGCGCGCGATGATAGCGCGCGCGCTCGAGAACAACAGATGGCGCACCGCGGCCGCGGCCCGCGAGCTCGGCTCCACCGGGCGCATCGTCGCCTACAAGGCGCGCAAATACGGCATAACGCCGGAAAAGGCTTCTTCCGGAGAACCCTCCGGACATGACGGAAGATGAAACGGAAAACACGAAAGGAACGGACGAGATGGGACTGTTCGACGGCATAAAGAACATCAAGAACGCGATGAAGATGCGCACCGAAGGAAAGCGCATCCAGGACAAGATCAACGCGATAGAGGAGACGTACGAGAACGGCGGCATCGCCGTGCGCGTGCGCGGCGACATGACGGTCGTCTCCATAACCATCGCGCAGGCCGCATACGACGAGGTGAAGACCGGCAAGACGGCCCGCTTCGAGACGATGCTGCTGAACACCGTCAACGGCGCGTTCGCGCACGTGAAGAAGACCATCCAGGAGGAGATGCGCAAGATGCTGCTCTCGGGCGAAATGCAGGTCTGACGCCCAGATGACAGGTCTTCTGGAAGATCTCGCCAAGGCGCTGTCGCGCCTGCCCGGACTGGGCAGGCGCTCGGCGATGCGCGCCGCGCTGGCGCTCATGCGCGAGCCCGAGCGCGTCTCCGACCCGCTGGCCGACGCCATCCGCGCCGTGCGCGCGCGCATGTGCTGCTGTTCGCGCTGCGGCGCCTTCACCGAGAAGAGCGAAAACCCCTGCGCTTTCTGCACGTCGCATCTGCGCGACGGCTCCACCGTGTGCGTGGTGGAGGAGCCCGCCGACATCGAGACCATCGAAGCGTCGGGCGCGTTCCGCGGCCGCTACCACGCGATAATGGGGAAGCTTTCGCCGGTGCGCCGCTGCGGCCCGGAGTCGCTGCGGCTGCGCGAACTTTCGGAGCGCGTGCGCGACGAAGGTTTCTCCGAGGTGCTGCTGGCGCTGTCCACGGACATGGAAGGCGACGCCACCGCCGCCTACATAGCGGAATGCCTGAAACCGTTCCCCGGCGTGAAGGTTACGCGGCTCGCGTTCGGCCTTCCGGCCGATTCGGGCGTGGCGTATTCCGACCCGCTCACCCTGCGACGCGCGATAAACTCGCGCCTCGCGATGTAGCGCGGCGCGGCGGCGCTCAGCCGCGCACCCCGCGCCACGACGCGAACCGCTCCGCCGCGAGCTTGCGCCACACCGCGCCGTCGCCGCTGTTCACGAACGGGTCTATCGATATCCCGCCGCGCGCGGCGAACTTTCCGCACACTTCGATGTACTTGGGCTTCATCAGCGACTTCAGGTCGTCGTGGATCGTGTTGACCACGTCTTCGTGGAAGTCGCCGCGGTTGCGGAACGAAAACAGGTAGAGCTTCAGCGACTTCGACTCCACGAGCGAGGCGCGCGGGACGTACCGGATCGAAATCTCCGCGAAGTCCGGCTGCCCGGTCTTGGGGCAGAGCGTGGTGAACTCCGGGCAGGTGAACGAAACCCAGTAGTCGCGGTCCGGGTGCTTGTTCGGGAACGTCTCGAGCACGCCGGGGGCGTAATCCCGCGGCACGGGCGATTTCGAGCCGAGACCTGAAAGGGCGGCCAGTTCTTCTCCGGTGCGCGGCATGGGTCACTCCTTTCCCGCGAACCTTACGGTCGCGGCGCGCCCGTGGCCGTCCAGGCCCTCGACGGCGGCGAACGCCTCGATGGCGGGAAGCGTCTCGCGCAGGTCGGCGCGCGAAAACGACACGAAACTGTGCCTGCAGCGGAAATCGTCGGCCGTGAGCCCGTTGAACATCTTTGCGGCGCCGCCTGTGGGCAGCACATGGCTCGGGCCGGCCACGAAATCGCCGGCGGACTCCGGCGTCCACGGGCCGGCGAACACCGCGCCGGCGTTGCGCACCTTGCCCGCCATGCGCATCGCGCCGCGGCACATGAGCTCCAGATGCTCCGGCGCGAAACGGTTCACAAGCTCCATGCCTTCGTCGAGGTCGCGCGACACGGCGAACAGGATGCCGCCGGCGCCGATCACGCGCTCCACCATGCCGCGGCGCGAAAGCGTGGCGGTCTGGCGCAAGGTCTCCGCCTTCACGGCGGCGGCGTATTCCGGCGAATCGGTGACGAGCAGCGACTTCTCGAGCCCGCTGCCGTGCTCGGCCTGCGAAAGAAGGTCCGCGGCCGTCCACGCTGGATCCACCGAACCGTCCGCCAGGACGGCGATCTCGGAAGGGCCCGCCACCTGGTCGATCGCCACGTATCCGTAGACCTGGCGCTTGGCGGCGGTGACGTAGGCGTTGCCCGGGCCGGCGATTTTCAGCACCTTTGGGCACGTCTCCGTCCCGAAAGCCATCATGCCTATCGCCTGGATCCCGCCCACGCGGTAGACGGACGTGGCGCCGGCGACCTTGAGCGCGTACAGAAGGACGGGGTCGACGCGGCCGGTCTTTCCGCCGGGCGTGCACACCACGATGTCCTTCACCCCGGCCGCGCGGGCCAGCGTCACGGTCATGACGGAAGTGGACGCCAGCGGCGCCGTGCCGCCGGGAACGTACACGCCCACGCGCTCCATCGGCGTGAAGAACTCGCCTTCGCATCCGCCGCGCGGGGTGGATATGCGCCAGTCCCGGCGCATTCCGGCCGCAGCGAAGCGCATCACGCGCCCGTGGGCCTCGCGGACGGCCTTGCGCAGGCGCGCGGGCACGGTTTCGCCGGCGCGCGCGACGTATTCCGGGGATATCCTGAAATCGCGCGGCTTCAGTCCGGCATTGCCCTCGAACCGCGCCACGGCGTCCGCCACGGCGGCGTCGCCGCGCGCGCGGATGTCCGCCAGTACGGCGGCCGCCGCTTTTTCGGCAGCTTCGGGGAACGCTTCGCGGCGCAGGAAGGCCTCTATCGCGCGGGAAGGCCGGGCGGGGTTCCACTTTTCGATGCGTATCATGTCTGCGGCGTCCAGTCTTCGAACCGTTCCTTCTGGGCGACGGGCTTCGAGTAGACGTCCGACTCGTCTATCGTTTTCTTCGTCTCGAACGCGGAATCGAAAGCGGGCATTTCCCTGTCCGGCGGCGTCGATTCGGGCAAGGCCATCTCGCGGCCGGAGGCCGTGCGCCCGTAGACGACGTTGGCCTGCTTCTGCACAGGCGCGGGGGTCGCGGGGGCCGGAGCGGCTTCGGGCGCCGGAGCATCGCCGGCGGCGGGGGAGGGCGCCGGCGCCGCGGCGGCGGCGGGCGCTTCCGCGCCGGAGTCCGCCGGGGCGTCCGCGC
>CADCBS010000150.1 GCA_902799715.1 uncultured bacterium
AATCGACGACGCCAATCGCCGACAGGCGATTCGCCATGCCGCCGGGTTCGTGGTCGCGCGTAGCGCAACTCCATCCACAAAATTCTTTGAAGTCCCAGAGTTTTTGAGTGTTTGAGGGTTTGGTTTTTTGACAGGATTTACAAGACTTACAGGATTGGGAAGGGCTTGGGTTGTTGAATGCTCGAATGGCAGGGCGGCTTGTCCTCAAGCCGCCGCAGCGCGTTGTCCCCACGCGCCGCGCAAGCGATGTCGCGTGGCGAGAGGCGGCCGGTCAATCTGCGACCGCCCCGGCGCGCCCGGCGATCGAGATCCGCCCCGCGCCGGCGGGCTTTTCGTATGCAATCGGATATCCGGCGAGCGCCGACAGCGGCGAAGCGGACGAAGACAGGGACGGCAGGCCGGACGAGCCGCGCCTGAACGCCTTTGCGTATTCCGCCAGCAGCAGATAATCTGTCGCCATGCCGTTCTCGATCTTCTTTGCGCTGCGGAACATCGCGAACCCGTCGCCGCCCTCCAAGAGCGTAAAGGCGTTCCCGGCCACGCGATATACGCCATGCAGATCGAGCGGAACGAACATTCCCTTCTTGCGGTCGTAAACCTCAACATCCCTGACTCGATAGACGCCGTTCGACGGACCTGCCACCCATGTACCGGCAGCATCAACCTGCACAGAGGACTTCACGGCCGCATCCACCGCATATCTGAGGCCGGCCACCTGGAGGAATCCGCCGAACTCCGCATCGCCGGCGGCCTTCGCCCCGAACTCGAGCGCATCGAGGATATCCCGTCCGTTCACCTCCACGATGCCGATGTCGCCGCCGAACGGCTGCACCGTGCGGAGCGTCTTGAGCGTGACATCGCCCGCCGGGATGTCGGCGCGCACGTTGCCTCCGTTTACGAGCGCCATGTCGCAAGCGAAGCCATGCCGCTCGCTTGCGTACCACCAGGCGGCATCCGCCGCGAAGTCGCCCCCCGAGCATTCCTCCCTGCGGACAAGCCGCTCATCGGTGCCCGGCACGTAGGAGCAGATTGCGGCGGGGGCGACGGCGACGCGCTCCCCCAGCTGACGGTTCACGGCGTCCGAAAGCGCCTCTTCGAGACGCGCGACCTCCGGCTTCCTTTCGCCTCGCGGGAAGACCGTGCCGGCGGCGACGCACCGGCCGTCCTCGAACGTGAGCGACCCCAGGATGCCGAGATGGGAGCCGCTCTGGGCGAGCACTACATCCCGGCCTGCGGCGTTTCGCACGCGCTCGCCCGTGTACCGGGAATGCGAATGCCCGTCGATGAACGCGACGAAATTCGTGGTGTGCGCGATTACGTCTGTCGACCTGAAGCCCGCGCAATCCGGCGACACGCCCAAATGCCCGACCACGACCGTGTAGTCCGCCTTGGCCGCGGCTTCGTCCACAGCCTGCTGCACGGCGGCATACATGGCTTCTCCGCGTTCGCCGGAGATGAAGTCGTAGGCCCGCCAGCCCCCCGAGGCGTCCAGGAATGTCGAAGGCCTTGCCGAGACGAGCGTAGCCGGCGTCGTGACGCCGACGAACGCCACGCGCGCCGCGCCAGCCGTCACCACCACGTATGAGGGCAGCATGCGCGTCCCCGGGTCGCCGGGCGTCTTCCTGTGGATGAAGTTGCAGCAGGCGTACCGGAAAGACGCCCGGCGGATGTTGTCGAAGAGCGCCGGAACGCCGTAGTCGAATTCATGGTTGCCGAGCGTCGCCACGTCGTAGCCGGCCGCGTTCATGATGTCGATCACGCTGCGGCCCGAATCGTATCCGCCAAGCGGCGTTCCCTGCAAGTGGTCGCCTGCATCTGCGAGGATCACGGACTCCCCGGCCGCCTCGAGACGCGCCTTCTCCGCCGCGATTCCGGAGAAGGAGACGTACCCGTCGTCGATGTGCGCGTGCGTGTCGTTCGTGTGAAGCACGGTCACGCGCGCGGCGGCGCATGGCAGGACAAGCGACAGCGCTGCGGCGAACCCGCAGACCATGCGTCTTGCGGACAGAGCCGCCAGATTCCGGGAAAGGGTTTCCGGCAGTTGAAGAAAACTTGTCATCGCGGTATGCATATTCCTCAACTTCGCGAATTCCAGCCTATCGGGCAGCCTTTCCCGCGGCGCTTTTAGCGTATCTCTCGCGTTCGCGTTTCGAAGAAGCCAGCATGCCCGCAGAAAATCCTGCGCCGGCAAGTTCATCGTATTGTGCATCGGAAAGCTTCCTGGACCGGCATAACGATGCGGCCACGGCATCGCCATCTTCGCCACGACCGCCACGCTTCAGTTCGATCGCTTTTCGGACAAACCATTCGCGATCGGCGTCTTTCATCGCAAGCTGGCTGGAAACGCCATGCATGTCCAACAGCAGAGACTCGTCGCCTCGAATCGCGGCAACGATTCGAGACACCTGTGCAGCCGTGAGTTCATCATGTTCGACTCCGCCCAACCTCTCGCCCAGAGCCTCGCGATATACCGTATTGCTTGGGGACAGACATCTACCGTCGTCCAACGCGGCATCGAGGTTTTTGCGAACAGATGTTCTTGCCTGCCAAGCCTCCTCCTCGCGCCTGCACTTCGCGAGATACGCCGGACGCTGGTAAAGATCATACGGCATGCACACGATATCATACGCCGGCGCGACGACGCACAATTCAACCAGATGGAGGGCTATCCCCGGCGGACATAAAACGACAGGACCGACATAAGGAATCAAAACGCCGGCAGTAAAAATAACGCCGCCTGCCGTAGGAAGAATGAAGTAATTTTGGCGGGCATTCAAAATATCCCGTGTCGAAGGAAAAAGTTCTCCATTCCGCTCGGCGAAAAGATAAATGCAACCGCTCGTGGAAATCAGCGAAACACCGACAATCGTATTGATTGCGCAATTCTTCAGGAAGTTCAGAGCCTGACGCTTCCCGTCGCTGGCAGCATTCCGGCATTTCGCGAACGCCGTCGCCGCCTTCCGTATCCAGTTCCAAGATTTCATTTGCCATATCTCCCCGGTTCAAGGTTCATGTCGTTCGTGTGAAGCGCGGATGGAGGTATTATAGCAAAATTCACATCGCCATAGTTGAAACTATCTGGGACTTCAAAGAATTTTGTGGATGGAGTTGCGCTACGCGCGACCACGAACCCGGCGGCATGGCGAATCGCCTGTCGGCGATTGGCGTCGTCGATT
>CADCBS010000151.1 GCA_902799715.1 uncultured bacterium
GGTCAGACAAAACACTGCAGCAGCAGAGAAAGGGCGCCGTGAGAAAGTATAGCATACATAAAGTGCCGGGTGCGCACCTGACGTTCGACCAGCGGGAAATCTTGAAATTTCTCACGTTCCCAGAGACGACTGCTTTGCAGCATTGCAAATTGCTGTTATATCCACCTGTCGCAAACCGCCGCGAAGCGGTCGCTATAGTGGTGCGGATTTCTCCCCGCCTTATCGTTTTACCTGTCTATGGGCTTGTTCCTTTCATTTCAGTTTTACGATTTGAGATTGGTGTTATTGCCGATCTTCGACAAAGGCATTTAGGAATTCTGCTGGAGCCAAGACCTTCACGGACGAATTGGCAAATCCGTCTTTGTCGCGTGTGACGATCACATCCGCGCCCCACTCCTTTGCTGCGGCAATCTGAAGAGTGTCCTCAAAATCAGGATGATCTGCGCCAAGGTTCAGGCTGATGTCTTCCGGACGGATTGGCAGCAGTTTCATGAACTCCGCAACTTCTTTCACCAGCAATTCAGCATTGTGTTGTCCAATCGACCTGCCAATGACATAGACGGAATTGCACGCCGTGAGGCCGGTAAATGCGCCTTCGTTGCCGTCTTGTACACAAGCATCAATGACAGCCTCGGCATCGTCGGCGAAAGGCATTCTGTCAACGAGGTAGTCAATGATGACGTTTGCATCGACGAATATCTTCATCGCAAAGCCTCGTGTTTTTCCGCCAGCGCATCAGCAAGTATCTCTTTATATTCGCGGCAGTCATTCAATTTTGCCGCGCCGCGAAGAGCCCGAACCTTCGGCGATATCTTCCTATCGCTGTGTCTGGTCGAAGATGGCGACACCGTGGAAACGCCGTCAAGTTTCACAAGAATCACCCGATAGCGACCTGCCTCGGGAAGCGAAAGAGACACGGCACAGGCATCGCCTGCGACGTTTTCAAACCAAACGTCGTCGGCAGACCCGACATCTGCCATGATCTGCATCCAATCTTTCTTCTCCATCAGTCTCGGCATACATGTTCTCCTTTGACGATTATTATACCAAATTCCGTTCTTCCCCAGGCGGCAAAAGCCTATGTGCCTAATTTGTCGGATTTCTCCCCGCCTTATCGTTTTAACTGTCTATGGGCTTATTCCTTTCATTTGCAGTTTCACGATTTGAGATTCATGACGCTGGCGAAACAGGATTGAAGATCGTCAGGCCGGGATACAGTGTCTTGAAATCCGCTTCGTTTCGTGTAATGAGACCGTCTTTTTGCATCGCATAAGCGCCTATCATTACATCGGCGATTGGACGTTTCTTCCCCGTGCCGGAACGTTTGCGCAGAATGTGCTCGTACCAAGCTTTATGCGCGGTAAAGACTGCGGCGGCATTCCCTCCGAAATCAATGTTCACGCCAACATTCCGAAGGAACAAATCCTGCATGGATCGGTCTCCGTTGAACGCTGGCGACAACTCCACATACGTTATGGGCGCAACAGTCAATTCACCCTCTTCCGCTTTCCCCTCGCGGAGTTCTTTCATCCATTCCTCTGTCGGCCTTGGTGCATGAAACCTCTTCCCGAAACCTATCATATCCCTTGCCGATGTCTTGCGCCGTTTTTCGGCGGGCGCGGCGATTTCCACGAAGATTACATCGAAAGAGCCGGTTTCGGGCAAAGCAAGAAGAGTTTCACCTCCAGAACCGACCACACGTTGGCGCCAAACACGGTTAGAACGCCTCGCGCTTTCCAGTGCAGTCGTCCACTCCTCGCGTTCCATAAGTTTAGGCATGAGACACCTCCTCAATCTCCCTGACGCTACCAACAAATTTCCAGTTCAGTTTGCGGGCAGGGGGAACCATCGAACGAGACTCCGACAACAACGCCAAGATAAAGGCTTTCGCCTCTTTCTCGTCGCGGATCGCAAAATTTGCCGTTATGCTCGATGTTGCCATTTTGTACCTCGCTTTCCGTTCAGGGGCATAACAACACCACTGAAGAAAAACAAGCGTATTTTAGCATAAACCCAGTGCTGACGCATTAAAAACCGTCTTCGGCGGCGACTTTCCGCCTGTCCGGCGACCGTTTTCCCCGCCGGGCCGGAGTTTTGGTATACTGTACTTCGCCTGCGGAACAGCGGGCGCGACACAACCAACCCAAAAGGACGCCAGACAACATGCCGACACCCGCCAAAACGATCCGACTGATCGCGGCAGCCGCCGCGATCGCCTGCCAGACGGCCTCTGCCGACACGCCGGCCCCGAGCCTCGCAGCCGTGCCCAAGGCCGCGCGCTCGGTGCACCTGCGCTACAAATCGCCGTTCGGCGACGCCGCCATATCCGCCGTGGAAGGCTCCGTGACCGTGCGCATCGCCCAGGAGCGCTCGTTCTACATGTGCATGGGCTTCGCATGCGGCTACTGCGGCTTCCAGCAGCTTTCCGGCGGCAGGCGCGTGTTCATTTTCTCAGTGTGGGACCCCGGCGACCCGTTCGACTTCTCAGCGCGCCCGGACAACGTGCCCAAAGCCAGGCAGACCGTGCCGCTGTACGCGCGCGAGGGCGTGCGCATCAACAGGTTCGGCGGCGAGGGCACAGGCGGACAGGCCATGATGGACTACGACTGGATCCCCGGGCGCAAGGAGTCCGTGCGCATAACGTGCGGCCCGGACGGCGAGGGCAGGACCGCCTTCACGGCGTGGCTCGCCGACCGCGAAAAACCCGGCGAGTGGATCAAAATGGCCACGTTCTCCACCGTCCACAGCGCGAACAACCCCCTGAAGCAGGCGCATTCCTTCATCGAAGACTTCTTCCGCAACGGCGTTTCCGCCACGCGGGTCCGCCGCGCGGACTTCACCGGCGTGGCGTTCACCGACGCCAACGGCGTGCGCAAGCCGTGCGAAACCGCCGTGTTCACGGCGGACTCGAACCCGATAACAACGATCGACGCGCTGCCCGCGCCGGACGGCTGGACGCTCGTGACCGGCGGAAACACCCGGAACGCCACGACGAAACTGTGGGGCGCGGTGCCGCGCGGCGGAAAGTCCGCCACGCCGGCGGAGGGCGCCAGATGATCGTATCCCTGAACGGGACGCTCGTTTCGAAGACGCCCGCGACGGCCGTGGTGGAATGCGGCGGAGTGGGCTACGAGGCCTTGATTCCGCTTTCCACCTACGACCGCCTGCCGGCGACGGGCGGACAGTGCCGCCTGCTGACGTGCCACGTGGTGCGCGAAGACTCCCAGACGCTTTTCGGCTTCGCGACCGAGGACGAGCGCACGCTGTTCTCGATGGTGACTTCCGTTTCCGGCGTTGGGCCGAAGACCGCCCTTTCGATGCTGTCGGGCATGACGCCCGGCGACCTGCAGCTGGCGGTGGCGGACAGCGACGTGAAACGGCTGTCGTCGGTGAAAGGCGTGGGGAAGAAGACGGCCGAGCGCATAGTGGTGGAGCTGCGCGGGCGCGTGAACCCGGTGGCCGCGCTCGCGGCCGCCGGGCGGAAGGACGGCGCCGGCGCGGAAGTGCTGCGCGACTCCATGCTCGCGCTCACGGCGCTGGGCTTCGCCGAGGACGCCGCGCGCAAGATGGTGCAGGCAGTGCTCGAAAAGAACAAGGACCTGAAGGACGCGGAGACGGTGCTGCGCATGGCGCTCGCCGAATCCGCGAAGTAGGGGAGGGGCGGCGGCGTGCTTCATGCGGTAGCCACACCGATAGGGAACCTGGGCGACCTTTCGCCGCGGGCGCTCGAGGCGTTCAAGTCGGCGTCGCTCGTGGCGTGCGAGGACACGCGGCGCACGTGGCAGCTGCTTTCGGCGTTCGGGGTGCCGCGGCCCGAGATGGTTTCGTACAGGCAGGGGCGCGAAGAGCGCGCGGAAGGCGCCATAATCGAAGCGGCGCGCGCCGGGCGCGAAGTGGTGCTGTGCTCCGACGGCGGATACCCGTCGGTGTCCGACCCCGGATACAGGCTTCTGCGCAGGTGCGCGGCCGAGGGCGTGCCTTTCGACGTGATCCCAGGGGCGTCGGCCGTGCTGACCGCCCTCGTGGCGTCGGGGCTGCCGACTTCGTCGTTCACGTTCAAAGGTTTTCCGCCGCGCCAGCCCGGGCCGATGGAGAGGTTTTTCGCGGCGGAGGCCGCCGCGCCGCACACGCTCGTGGTGTTCGAGTCGCCCTACCGCACGGCGAAGACGCTGGCGTGCGCGCTGCGCGCGCTGGGGGACCGCGAGGCCGCGGTCTGCATAGAGCTCACGAAACTGCACGAGCGCGTGGAGCGCGGCCCGCTGTCGGCGCTGGCGGAGAAGTTCGCGGCGTCGCCGCCGAAGGGCGAGGTGGCTTTGGTGATCGCGGGGTCGAACCCGAAATTCGCCGCGCGCGGCGGCAAGGAAAACGGGGAAGGAGAGGACGATGCCTGAGTGGATTTCCAGGGCGGCGGCCGCGGCGGCC
>CADCBS010000152.1 GCA_902799715.1 uncultured bacterium
GCGGAGTCGTCGTTGCCGCCCGTCGCGTTCTCCCGGTCGACGCCGTCGGTGAGCGAGTAGGCGGGATAGATCGCGACGCCCCACTGCACGTTGCACGGGACCTTGTCGATGTCGTCGACCGGCTCGTAGGCGGGGGTCTGCGAGCTAGTGACGCCCAGGAGCGTGAGGTGACCGCCGGCGGACGAGCCCATGATGCCGATCCGGTCCGGGTCGAGTCCCTTCGACGCGGCCTCCGAGCGGACCAGGCGGATGCAGCGCTGCAGGTCCTGCCAGGCCGTGACGTGCTTCGCGAGGCCCTTCGGGCGCGGCGTGCGGTACTTCATCGTCACGACCGCCATGCCCTTCTCGTTGAGGAACCGCCGCGCCGGCGCGACCTCGAAGCCGCCCACGTCGTTGAACTGGTACGCGCCGCCGGAGTAGACGATCTGGATCGCCCGGGTCGTCAGGTTGGAGGGGATGTACCACTCGAGGTACGGGACGCACTGGAAGTTCTGGAAGTCGGGCGTCTTCCCCCCCGGCCAGAGGTTCTCCCGGGCGTACTTGGCCGGGTCGTGGAAGTCCGCCGGGTAGCGGGCTATCAGCGACTCCTCGTGCGGGAGCGGCCCCAGGAACCAGCCCAGCTGCCGGAGGAACTCCATCGCGCGGTCGAACCAGTTGTCGTAGGCGCAGGCCTTGTCGCCCCGGCCGTCCCGGCCCCAGAAGCCGTGCGGCCTGTCGGCGAAGAGGTGCAGCTCGGCCGGGATCCGCCGCTTGCGCAGCTCGCGGTAGACCTGCGTCGAGGCGAGCGGCGAATACGGGTCGGCGCTGCCGTGGAACATGCACATGGGGGCGGTCTTCTTGTCGAACTGGAAGACGGGGTCGAGCTTCGCGCCCTCGCCGCCACGCGCGTTCGCGACCCCAAGCCCGTCGTCGAGCGCGTAGCCGATCGCGCCAGTGATCGCCCAGTTGAGGTGGCAGGGAATGTCGTCGATCTTGTCGACCTTTTCGTAGGCGGGCGTCAGTGCGCTCGTCGCGAGGAGCGTCGCAAGGTGGGAGCCGGCGGACATCGAGATCGTGCCGATCCGATCGGCGTGAAACCCGCGCTTCACCGCCTGCGAGCGGACGAGCCGCACCGCGCGCTGCCCGTCCTCCCACGCGCTCTGGTAGAACGGGAGGCCCTTCGGGCGCGGCGTGCGGTAGACGAGGTTCACGCACTGGAAGCCGGCCGCGGTGAACTTCTTCCCCCACATGTCCACAAGCCCGACGTCGCAGCAGTTTTTGTAGGCGCCGCCCGAGATCAGGATCATGCAGCAGCCGTTCGGCTTCTCGGGCGCGGGAAGCCAGTCGATGTAGGGTGCGGCATTGTCCCCTTTCTCGTTTGTCATTTTGGCGACCTGATGCGGCTGGGCGTCGGGCATCTTGCCCTCCGGCCAGAGGTTCTCGCGCTCGGCGGACGCGGTAAGCGCCGCGAAAAGGAACGGTATGAGAATTCGCTTCATTCTATTCCGCCTCCTCCAAACGGAAATTGCGGAAGGCAAGGCCGGAGTGCTCGGCCGGCATCATCTGGAACTGCACGGCGATCGAGATGATCTTGCGCATATGCTCCGGGACAGTTCCCTTGTCAATGCCGATCCAGACCGTCTCCCATGTCTCGGGGTCGTTGTCGGCGCGATACGCCCAGCCGCCGCGCTTGTGCATCGGAACGCGCCAGCCGCCGAAGGCAAGCTTGCCGTTCTCGTCGCGTCCGTTCAGCTTGAGCTGGGGCGTCGCGTGGTCGTGGTAGTTTCCGTCCGCGTCGGGGAGGCGGTTCATCTCGAAGTAGAGGCGGCAGTACTTGCCGGGCTCGACAGGGATGGATTCGGCGAGATCGGCGTTCCCGCAGCACCAGCTCCCGGCCGTCTCGTCAAGCGCCACGTTCCAAGTCCTTGTGGCCTCGTCGTAGCTCGCATGGACGCCCTTCCCGCCGCCGGTGTGGCCGAACTTCGGGAACTCCACCACCTTTGGCTCCGGCTTCTGCACGGTAATCGCCGCAACGTAAGACGTCGTGCCGCGCCGCGGCGCAATCTCGACGGACGCAATCTTCTTCTCGGGCTTCGGGTTCGGCCACTGACGGATCATGTACTTGTGTCCTTCGCCGTCCTTCCAGCCGACAACTTCCTGCCCGCTCTTCGCGTCCACTTCTACGGACGTCTTGTCATCGTAGACAACGCGGTAGACGGGCGCGGCAGTATGTGCGAAGTAGAGGAATGCCGCGCGCGAATCGACTGCAATCCCCTTCACGGGCTTCTCGACCTTGATAACGTCCTTAAACTGGTTCTGGTCGAAACGGATGAAGTCGAAGCGCATTCCGCGCCAGTCGGTCACGCCCCACGGAATCTTGAAGTCCGGGTTCTGGACGTTGGCGAATTCGTTGAGCCGCACGAAGACCATGCGGTTCGGGTCGACGTCGAAAACGGGCTGGCGAGCCGCGCGCTCCGCTTTCTCGCGGGCGATTTCCGCCTTGCCGAGCTCAAGCGCCTTCTCCGCGGTAAGCCCCTGATCCCACACGACATCCGACGAGCGCGGATATTTCGCAAGGACATCGGAAACATCGCCGTACACGTAGAAATGCGAGCCGCCCGAAAGAACGAGCGTGTAGTAGCCGTCCGCATCGGGCTTGAGCGGCTGGCGATGGGAGACGAGATTACGGACACGCGGATCCGCGCCGGCGACCGACTTGTCGTCGGGGCGCGTGAAGAGGCGCACAAGTATCGGCTTCTTCGCGCCACCAGGAAGAGGCGCGGGCTTGAAGCGCACGACCGGCAGCGTCGGCGCACGCGAAGTGATCATGTACGCGTCAAGTTTGCCGCGGCGGGCTGGCGTCACTTCGATCGAGGCCGCGGCGCTTCCGTCGTCCTTGATCGCGTCCAGCATTTCGCAGCACGGCTTCACGCCCTTCTTCGCGGCCGCCGCGAGAACGGCGGAAACCATTTCAGCCGTCGGCACCTTCTCCTTGAACTCGACGAGCGAACCGCCCTTCGCAGCCCATTCGTCGATGCGGCTGCGCGTGACGGGATCCATCGCCGCAATTCCGGCAAACGTC
>CADCBS010000153.1 GCA_902799715.1 uncultured bacterium
AATTGCGTTCACCTGTGCAAACTTGCGTTTACCTTTTCAAACTTGCGTTTAGTTTTGCGGACGGCAGGCATTATCCCGGGAAATCCGGGATAAGGGTGGGGGCCGTCAGAACGAGAACAGCAGCTGCCAGCGCAGGAAGTACGCAAGCTTGCCGTCGTTGTAGTAGTCGCCCGGGGCGAAGACTTCGCCCAGCACGTAGCCCGTGATGTCGCCGCGCCCGTCGATCGCGCCTTTCACTATGGTGAAGCCGAACTTCGCGCTCGAGAACCATCCCATGTAGCGGCCGTCGGCGGTGGCGGCGTCGCGCACGGCCGCGAACATCGGGCCGGTGCGCACGGAAAGGTCGAACCTGTCGTTCCAGCCTACTCCGGCCGATGCGCTGGGGAACGCCAGGTTGCTCCAGTAGCCCACGCCGTCGGTGAAATCCAGCACCATCAGTTCGGAAGCCTGCGGCCAGCGCGCCCACAGCGGATCCCAGGCGTGGTCGTTCCCGCCGCCGCGCCGCCGGTCGCGGTCGCCGCTCAGCCAGTAGAACTCGCCCTGCACGTAAGGCTTCCAGCCGCCGGAGGTCTTGCGCGTCCAGCGCAGCATCGCGTCGAACATCGCGCCGTCGCACGCGGTCGAGCCGTCGCGTTCGCCTTCCTGGAACGCCGCCTCCGCCGCGCCGGACAGCGTTTCGGTGAACTTTGGCATCAGGCGCGCGCCGAACGTGTGCACCTTGCGCCCCGGCACCGGCGCGCCGCCGGGCAGATGCGCCTTCGATTCGCGCTTGTATATCCAGTACGCGTCGAACGGCAGGTCTTCCAGCGTCCGCGAACGGTGGTACAGGCCGCCGCCCGATTCGTTCTGGCGGGACGTGCCCGGCCATATCGTGGCCAGCTCCCTCTCCCCCCGCGAGGCGTTCGGATGCCCCCACGAAAGCGCCGTCTTGTGGTTGTTGTAGATGAGCAGCGCGTCGGTCTTTTCCGTTTCGGCGAACGCCCAGCGGAAGCGGATGGCGTCGAAGAAGAACGTGCGCGATCCGTCGGCCGGCGTGCCGTCGCAGAGCACCAGCCCGGCGCCGTACATGTCCGGGCCGGTGAAGTCCTGCCGGCCCGCGCGTATGTCGAGCCTGCCGCCGAAGAGTCCGTAGAGGTCGAGGTACAGGTTGTCCACGAGCAGTTCGTCCGGAAACCTGTACGAGCGCGAGCGCGACGGATGCCCCCAGAAGCGGAACTCGTCGGCGAGCCGCATGCGGAGCTTGAAGTCTTCGTTGCCCGTCTCCGCCCAGAAGTTCAGCAGCGAGCGGAAGTAGTTGTTGTAGCCGCGCATGGCCGGGACGGCGCCCGGTATGCGCTCCGCCACCTCTTGGCGCTGGCGGAGCGACGCTCCGGCGTTCCAGTCCAGAAACGGCTTGGCGGCGGCGGGCGCTTCCGCTTCCGTGTCCGCGCCGGTTGCCGCCAATGCTGACGCCGCGGCCGAAAAGGCCGCCGCGAAAAGTGCGGTTTTCGTTTTCATGCGCGCAAGTCTACCAAATGGGCGCGGGCGTCTAAAGCCTAAAATCGGCGTTCCGGGCGGCGTCCCGCGCTCCATGCGCCGCCGGACGGTCCGGCGCCGCCCCGCGCCGCGCGGCGGGCGGCTATCGTCTCCGCAGCGAGATGCGCCGTCGCGAACGCGAGCGAAAGGTTGAATCCTCCCGTCGGCCCGTCGATGTCCAGCACCTCCCCCGCGAAGAACAGCCCCGGAATCTTGCGCGACTCCATCGTCTGCGGGTCGATTTCGTCCGTCGACACCCCGCCTATCGTGACGATCGCCTCCTTGGCAGGGCGCGCCCGCGGCGAGTCGAGGACGATGCGCAGCCCGTCGAAGAGGATTTCCGCCTTGAACGGGCCGGGATGGCGCGCCGTCCAGCGCTGGCAGTTGTATACGGCGGCGCCGCCCACGCCCCACGTTTCGCAGTCCACCTCCCCTTCCGACGCGCAGCATTCCTTCCCCGCGGCGTCGAGAATCCGCGCGCATCCGTTTTCGAAGCGTCTGCTTGCGCGCGCGCGCACGCGCGAATCTTCTGTTTCAAAGCCTGTCAGGCCCGCGCGGAGCGGAACGGTCCGCAGGCCCAGTTCGCGCGCGAACCGCTGCCCGTCGCCCGTGCTTCCCGTCTTGGGGAACGATATCCCGCCGGTGGCGATCAGCACGTTTTCGGCCCACAGCGTGAAATGGCGCGTGGCCACGATGAAGCCGTTCTTCACAGGCTGCAGCCCCGCCACGGTGCAGTTCGTCAGGACCGGCACGCCCGCGTCGCGCAGCAGGTCGCCGAACGCGTGCACGATGTCGGCGGCCTGTCCCGAGGCCGGGAAGAGCCGCCCGTCGGCCATGCGTTTCGTCTTTACGCCGCACGAGCGGAACGCCGCGGCTATCCGCGAAGGCGGGCATGCCGACAGGGCGTGGCGCGCGAACGAGGCCGTCGGCTCGCCGATCTCGGCGAGCATCCGCGCGGCGCTGACGTCTTTCGTGAAATTGCAGCGCCCGTTCGCCGTCATCAGCATCTTCGCGCCGAGGCGCGCCTTGCGCTCCATGACGAGACATCCCAGGGAGCGGTTGGCGGCCGTGGCCGCGGCGAACAGCCCTGCCGCCCCTCCCCCTACGACTGCCAGCGGGACCGGTGTGTGCTTCAGCGCCATTCCATGCTCCTGCGCGCCGCGGCGCGGACGCGCGTTCTGCCTGTGTTTTCCATGCGGCGATTATATCAAAGACCCCTTTCCCGCGAAAGCGCAAACCGCCTCCCCCGGTAATAAGATTACGGTGCGGATGAAATTATTGGCTGCGTAGAACGTCTGTGCCGGGCATATTGGGAATTGGAATTGGATACTGGCAACATTTCCACATTGGCAACATTCCCCATGTCCCGACGCGCCGCAATCGGCAGCATTGGCACCTTGCCTGTTTCGTGTGCTGTGTGCACAAGTG
>CADCBS010000154.1 GCA_902799715.1 uncultured bacterium
TGCCGCGATGGCGGCCGTGGCCGACGGCGAGGGCGTTTCGCCCGCCGCGGCGGCGAAGGCCTGCATGTGGCTCGCGAAGGCCGCCGCCGCGGCAGGCGACCGCAAGACCGCCGTTGAACGCCTGCGCGCCGCCGCCGCGCGCGCCGTCGCCGCGGAAGACGCCGTGGCGGCCGGGCTCGCGCTGGGCCGCGAGCTCGCGAACGACCCTTCCACGCTCGCCGATGGCGTGGCGGCGCTGAACGCCGCGGTGCGCAGGCACCCCGGAGCGCCCGAATCCCCGCCTGCCCTGCTCGCGATGGGCGACGTGCTGTGCGGGCGCAAGGCGTGGGCCGCCGCCGCGGAGGAGTTCCGCCTGTACCTTGAAGCGTACCCGGGCGCCGCCGGCGAGAGACGCGCGATGGCCGGCCGTGCGCGCGCACTGCACGAAACCGGACGCTACGACGAGGCGCTGGGGCTTTTCCGCCGCGCCGGCGGGCTCGCCTCGAGCCCCGCTGAAAAGGCGGACTGCTCGTTCAGCGAAGGCGACGTCCTCGTTTCCCGCGGCAGCTTCGACGAGGCCGCGGAGGCGTACGGCGCGGCCGCAGCACTGTACGGGAAAGGCGCCCGCGCGGCCGAAGCGCGCTTCCGCCGCGCCTGCGCGCTGGAGCGCGCCGGACGGAAGGAAGAGGCCCTGGCCGCCTGGAAGGACATCGACGCGGCCGGCGGGGATTTCGCCGACGAATCGGCCCTGCGCATCGGCGCCGCCGAATCTGCCGCGGGCAGGAACGACGCGGCCACTGCCGCCTATTCGCGCGTGCTGGCGCGCCGCCCGGCGGGCGTGGGCGACAGGACCGCCGCGCGCGCCAGGCTCGGCCGCGGAAAGGCCCTGTACCGCTCTTACAAGTTCCAGGAGGCGCTCGCCGACTTCGAGGAGGCGCAGTCCGACGCGCCGTCCCGCGACGAGGCGCGCTACTGCTGCGCCATGTGCCTGCTGAACCTGAAGCGCGGCGCGCTGGCGCGCAAGACCGCCGAAGAGGCGCTCTCGCAGTGCGCGCCGGATTCGCCGTGGCGCCCGCGGTTCCTGCTGTGGCTCGGCAAATACGATTTCAACGAGCGCGACTACGCCCGCGCAGGCGCGGAGTTCATGGAGTTCGCCGGCATGAAGCTGGACGTCCCCGACACGCCCGACGCCCTGTTCTGGGCGGTGCGCTGCGCGATAGGGCGCAAGGACTACCCCGCCGCCGTGGAGACGGCCGGCGCACTCGTGGCCGGATATCCTTCCGCGCCCGCGGCGCACGAGGCGCGTCTGCTGCAGGCGGAGGCGCTGCGCGAACTTTCCCGGCTCGACGAAGCCGTGCTCGTGCTGCGCGGCGTGACTGCCCCGCCCGCCCCGCAGGACACCGCCACGCGCGCCGCGATCCTCGCGGGCGACTGCCTTTTCGCGATGGGCGCGGCCGCCCCGGGCCGCTACAGGGAGGCGCTGGAGGCCTACGCCAAGGCGGCCGAGGACGCCGGCCTGCCGCCGACTTCCAGGATCACGCTGGCCTTCAAGGCCGCGCGCGTCATGGACAAGGCCGGCATGCGCAAGCAGGCGATGGAGAAATACTATTCCGACGTGATCATGCCTTTCCGCGAATGCCGCGAAAAGGACGTGTGGCTGGGCGAGGACGCCGCCGTGGCTTTCGTGCGCGCCGCGTCCGCGCTCGCAGACCACCACGAGAAGAGGGGCGACGCGCGGAAGGCCGTGGCCGTCATGCGCCTCGTCGCGTCCACGCTGCCGTCGGCGAAGGACGCGGCCGAACGGCGCGCCGAGGCCATCGAAGCCAAAGGAGGAAACAGATGATCAGACAGTGGATCGCCGCCGACGGCGGCATCGCCGCGTTCACGGCGGCGGCCGTTTTCACGGTCGCCTTCCTGGTTTTCGCGTTCAGGATGCTTTCCCTGCGCCGGATGAAGATAGACCCGGCCGATTTCGCGGAAGGCGTGGCCAACGCGCTTTCGAAGGGCGGCGTGGCGGAGGCGCTCGCGATCTGCGAAGACGCCCCAGGCCCCGTCCCCGAGACCGTCGCCGCCGTGGTGAGATGCGCCGGCGCGCCCCGCGAGACGATGCTCGCCGCCGGCGAGGCCGCGCGCCGCGCGGCGTGCGGACGGCTCGAGCGCATGGCGGCGCCGATGGGCGTGCTGGCCCAGACCGCCCCGCTGCTCGGGCTGGCCGGCACGATCGCCTTGATGATGCACCTGGTGGCCGATTCCGCCGGCGACGCCGTCGTTTCGAGACCCGACCTCATGTACGGGCTGGCCGGCACGCTTTTCGCGGCCGGCGCCGGAATAGCCGTGTCAGCGGCCGCGCATTTCATGTTCGCAATGATGGACGGCGCGGTGCGCGGACTCGCCGACGACGCCGCGCTCGCCGCGGCCGGAATCGCGGCTGCGATGTCGCGCAAGGACGCCGCCGGCGCGTCCGCGGCGGAGGGTGCCTGACATGGATTGCGACGGCGGCGAGCCCCGCGGCGCGGGGATATGGAGATACGGGCCGGCTTGGGCCAGGCACGTCTGCGCGGCCGCGCCGTGGCTGACGCTGGCGATGCTGCTTCTCGCCTTCGCCATCGCTTCCACCAAGTTCGTGCGCTGGCCGGGCGTGCCGTTCGAACTGCCGGAAAACGGCTCCGCCGAGGCCGAAGACGCGGACGTCGCGGCCGTGCTCGTATGCGTGCCGGGCGCGCGCGACGCCGCGCCCGGGACCGTGGCCTGCTTCGGCGACGCGCGCTTCGCGATGTCCGACGCCGCCCAGCGCGCGGAGTTGGCCCGCCAGATGGAGAAGGCCGTCGCGGACGAGGGCGTGAAGTCCGTCCTCGTGTTGGCCGACGCCGGCGTGCCGGTGCGCGATCTCATGCGGTTCGTGGACATGGCGCGCGCCGCAGGGTT
>CADCBS010000155.1 GCA_902799715.1 uncultured bacterium
CGCCGCGCCGAGAACCGGCCGCGCGAAAGCCCGAGCGCGAGCGCGAGCAGGATGAAGCCCGGCACGAGGCATACGGCGTATATGTCGCGGCGGCGGCGTTCGAGCCGTTCCGTCTCGCGCCGCTGCATGCGGGAATTTATGGCGTCGTACACGCCGGCCCACGTCTGCGGAGTGGCCACGCCTGTGCCCACGGGGAAGTACCGTCCGCCGGAAAGCCTGGCGATGCGTTCCAGCGTCTCGCCTTCGAGCGCGACCTTCACCGGCTTGCCGTCGTCGTCCTTCACCACGCCCTGCCCGTCAGGCGCCGGCACTTCGGCGCCCTCGGAAGAGCCGAGCCCGACCGTGAACACGGGTACGCCCATCTTGCGCGCCCTGCCTGCGGCCTTCTCCACGATTTCCCCGCCGCGCAGGTCGCCGCCGTCGGAAAACACCACTATCGCGCCGCGCGAGCCGTTCTCGGTCTCGAGCATTTCGAGCGCGGCGGCCACCGCGGCGCCGACGTCCGTGTTTCCGGGCGGGGCGGAATCCTCGTTTGCGCCGGACAGGACTTCCTCGAAGAACCTGCGGTCGGACGTGAGCGGGCATATCGCCGACGGCGCGCCGCGGAACGCCACAAGCCCGAGCCTGTCCTCGCCGGACGCCTCCACGAAGTCGCGGATGTCCGTCTTCGCCCGTTCGAGCCTGTTCGGGTGCATGTCGGCGGCCAGCATCGAGCGCGACACGTCGAGCGCCACGGCGATGTTGCCCACGCTCGCTATGCGCTTCTCCTCCTCGACCGCGTTCTGCGGGCGCGCCAGCGCCGCGGCGCAGAGCGCCAGCCCGGCGGCGGCGAACGCGGCCTGCGCGATGTCGCGTTTCGGCTGCCGCGGCGCGAGCCGGTCCGTCAAGGCCGGCGCCACCATGCGCTTCAGCCGGGCGGCGCGGCGGAATCGCGCCGCGAGGAACAGGGGGAACGCCAGCAGGGCCGGCACGGCCAGCGTCAGGAGCCACGGGCGCGCGAACGTCCATTCCCACGGAGGGGCGATCTGGAATGTTTCCGGCATCGTCACGCCACCCTTCCCTTGGAGCAGAGGCCCAGCAGCGCGCCGATCGCGGCGGCCGCCATGCCTGCGGCGAGGAACTCCGGGAAGTGCTCTTCCCAGCGGATCTCCACCGTCTTTTCCACGTCCGTCTTTTCGAGCTTGTCGATTTCGGCCACGGCTTCCTCGAGGCCGCGCGCGTCGTCCGCCGCGAAATACCTTCCGCCGGTGGCTTCGGCGATTCCGCGCAGCTGGTCCTCGTCGAACTCGCCGTCGCCGAATCCGCGCCCCCTGCGCCCCACGCCGATCGTGTAGACCTTCACGCCGGCCTCCTTCGCGGCGGCGGCCGCCTCTTCCGGGGTGGCTATGCCCGCGTTGTTCGCGCCGTCCGAAAGGAGGATCGCCACGCTGGATTTCGTGGACGCACCGCGCAGCCTGTCGAGCGCGCGCACCAGGCCGTCGCCGATGGCCGTGAGCAGCTGGTCGCGCCGGAACAGCTCCGCCTGGTCCCTGTACCTGCGCGGGTCGGGTATGCGCACGCGGTCGAGCATTTCGCACAGTGTCTGGTGGTCGGAAGTCAGCGGAACCGCCGTCTTCGTGTATCCGGCGAACGTCACGAGCCCTATCAGGTCGGCGGGGCGCCTTGACACGAAATCCTTGAACACGGATTTCACCACGTCCAGGCGCGTCTTCCCGGGCGACATGTCTTCGGCCAGCATCGAGCCGGACACGTCGACCGCCATTTCTATCGACACCGCGTTTTCGCGTTTCCATTCGCGCGCCCCCTCGGTGCGCGGGCGGGCGGCCGCAACGCAGAGGAGCGCCAGCGCGGCGACCATGAAGACGGGGGCCGCGGCCGCGGCGGCCTGCCGCCATCCGCCGCCTGCGGCGGGCAGTTCCGCGAACGCCGAGAACTTCACGCCGCCGCGGCGCGCGCGCCTGAGCGCCATCCACCCGGCCGGCGGGATCGCCAGCGCGAGCGCGAACGCCCAAGGACACGCGAATGTCAGACCTGCCAGACCTTCAAGCACCGGAGCGTCCTTTCTTCGCGCGCTCCGCCGCGGCCATCGCCGCGCGGTCGCGCGCGTCGCTTTCCACGTAGCCGCGCGCGGTGGCGGACGCGTCGTACGACTTCTCGCGCGTGGTCCGCGCCCCGGCGAACTTCACGCGGTCGGCGTCCTGCAGGAATCCGCGCAGCATCGCCAGCGCCTTTTCCGGGAAGTACGGCGAACCTTCCGCCGAGCGCAGGAACTCTTCGGTCGTCATCTTCGACGCGTTGATCTTATCGCTCGACGACTTGACGTATGCCGATTCCACGTATTTGCGCACGATGGACGTCAGCCGCGCGAAATGCTCCTTGTGCAGGCCCTTCGCCGGCAGGTCGGCGTTCTGGAGCTCGTCCAGCTCGTCGTACGCGCGCTGCGCGGCGCTGCGGCCGATCTTTCCGGCGGCGCGCACGAGCATGCGCACGGGGAAGAACGCGGCGGCGAACACTGCGAGTCCGGCGGCGAGCGCGGCGGCGGCGGCGAGCGCGGCGTCCGCGGCGCCGTCCTCCGGCGGGACCGGCGCGAAGGTCCTGGCGGAGGCTTCGGCGGGCTTGCGCGGGGCCGCGCGGCGGAACACCGCGGCCTGCACCGCGAAATCGAGCTGCGTGCCGTCGGGGAGCGCGGCGGAGACGGCGAACGGCGCCAGCCTGTAGCGCGCGGCCGCCGGGTCCGGCAGCAGGCGGAACCTGCGCGAGACGCGCGCGGTCGCGCCGTCGTCGTCGGTGTAGCGCCCCAGGACCTCGAAGCCGTCGAACCTGAACATGTCAAGGCGCGGAAGCGCGAGCGCCGT
>CADCBS010000156.1 GCA_902799715.1 uncultured bacterium
CAAGTCTCCGCCGGATCGGCAGCGCCGATCCTTCGCCGCGCCTGGGTTCGTGGTCGCGCGTAGCGCCGCGCCTTCCACAAAAAACTTTGAAGAGCCAAACCGTTCGCGCGGGGAAGATTGCGTCCAAATGCGGGATTGCCCGCCTCCCACGAATCCGGCAAAAGCCGGCTCCGTGCGGTCGGCACATGGACGCCAGGACTAAAAAACCAGGCGGCCCGTCGCTTTCGCGACAGGCCGCCAGTGTTCTTCCATGCCGCCATTTCAGCCGGCATGAAACGCCAGCGCTCATTCAGCCTGGGGAAGATCGACTTTGAACTTGAAGAACTTCTTCGTCGTCTCGATCGTCACAACGCCGGCATCAGATATTTCAACCTCGGTCGGCGTCGCGGCTTCCATCTCCTCGATCGTGTCGCCCTGCCACACGTAGAGCGAACCGTTGATCGCCTCGTCCGATTCGATTTCGGTCTCGCTCGAGCCGTTCGTCTTCACGAACGTGAACTCGACACCGTCATCGACCTTCTCGATGCTGGCAACTTTCAGCCCGGAAGGCGTAACGCTATCGTCGTTCATCAAGTAGGCCTTGAGCACGTTCGATTCGCTCGCCGCCGCTATGTCGCTATAGTCGATGTTGTTGGCCGCCGCCCAAGCCTTGAGCTGGTTGAGCGTAAGCGCTGCGCCGTCGGTTCCGACTATGCTGATGACGGGAACCGGGGTGGCCGAAACCGTGCCGGTGGAACCAGCCGCAGCCACGGTGAACGCGTTGCCGGAGGCGGTCGCGCCTTCCGTCGCAGCCAGAACCGCAGTATCCGTATACCAGTCGGCGGCGGTGATGCCGGTGACCGTCACGGTACCGTTGACGGGAACGTTGATCGCGCCCACGGCCGTCTGCGTCCCTTCGGTGCCGCTGATCGTGTACGTGATCGCGGTCACGCCGTCGCCCAGCGCGAGCGTGAACGCAAGCGTCGTCTCGCCGTTGAGGAATGCCGGCGTGTCAAGCGTGAACGAAATGTCATCGACAGAGCCGATGCCTTCAAATCCAAGGTAGCTGATTTCCGAGGTGCCGTCGTCTGCCGCGGCAATGAACAAAGCATTAGCCGTCTTCGCCGCAGCGAGTTCGGGGGTTACGAGTTCCGCAGTGACAAGCGTCTCCCAGATGGTTGCATCATACGCTACGTACTCCGCGGAATCATACGTCTGCTGGACGCCGTCGATGTATACGACCATCTGCACCGGGCCGAAAATCTGGGGAAGCATTTTAACCGTCAGACGATACCAAGTGTCGGCCGAGAACGTGCCGGTCAGCGTGGCGTTCGTCACCAACAGCGACTCGTTCCCCTCGACCATCTTGTATGTGCCAGCGCGGACGACGAGGTTCGAATTCGCGTCCATCCACATTACGAACTTGTCGTCGGCGCCGACCGCAGGCTCGATCTCGCTCGGCGTGAACTTGACGAGCGTATCGATAAAGAGCGGAGCCGACTCCAGATCGTAGGGAGCCGCCGTATCCGTCTCCACCTTGTTGATCGTTCTCATCAAGGTGCCGACGGTGTTGACCGACAGATACTTGTTGTTCTGCGCTTCGTTCTTGTACGCATCGGGTACGCCGACGGTGCCGGCGTAAGGAGCCTCTTCGCCGTATGCGGTGACAGTGTTCTTCAAATCGGCGATGGCATCGCCACCGAGCCAATAGGAATCAGTCGAGGAAGCGGAGTCCGTGTTGCCCGCGCCGATTGTAGCGCCTGCTTCAAGGCCCTCGAAGTTGGTGCCGCTTTCTTGATCTGCGTACACGGCCGAGGCCGCGAATATCGCTGCGATCGCAAGTCCTGCTATTTTTTTCATGTTTGCCTTTCTCCCTGTTTTGGAGTAGAACACTCTTGTGCCGTCCCCCTCGCAGGAGACAACCTTCCGCTGACAATTTGAAATATATCACAAACCACGCGCACTTTGCAAGGGGAAAATTCAATGTGCGCCGGGAAAATCAAATGTCGCATAACCTTGAGCAATCTACAGACCGTGCTCGCCCGCAAGACAGGACATCTAATCCAACCTTCGCATGGCAAGACGTGCAATCTCAAGCGCGCCGCACGGTTCGCGGACAGGCACCTCGGCCAAAATACGCAACGCCAACGGGCGCAGCACAGCACGATTCACACGGCACCCGCGGCATCAACGAACAAAACGACCTGCGCCTGTCTCTACATCACGGACGACTCTTGAACATCCCGGCGCGTTGTCGATCGTCCCTTCCAGGGTTGAAGCGCCGCTCGAGCCCCGGCTTTTACTTCTCTCCCTATAGCCCTACACTTCTGCACTGCTAAAACGACCACACACCAAAGCTCACAACCATATCCCCTAGGCTTGTCCATGTACTTCTGCGCTTTGCTTTTTCAAGGCCGTGTAGACCGCCGCCTGCCCTTCGCACGGGAACGCAAATAAGGACAACTTCGATTCAGTTATAGGTAAGAAGTGTTGCGATGCAGCCAAGTTGACGATTTAGTCCATACGAAGCGCCCGAATCCTGCTAAAATCCAAGCCGGGATGAAAAATGAATACGGTCTATAGGCCCACATGCGGATTCTTGGTTTTTTGCTTTTTCAAGGGATATTCCTGCAATTTATGGGGTAATTGATAAAAGATGGCTCTTCAAAGTTTTTTGTTGAAAGCGCGGCGCTACGCGCGACCACGAACCCAGGCGCGGCGAAGGATCGGCGCTGCCGATCCGGCGGAGACTTGCCGCCACCCGGCTTGAGACTTCCTCCTT
>CADCBS010000157.1 GCA_902799715.1 uncultured bacterium
GTAAAGGCCGAATGGCGCCGACAGGCAAAAGGAGGCTCCTGCGATAAGGTGACTCGATGGGCTCGATGTCCTGAAATACGGACCGACAATCCGCAGCGGCCAATCCCCTCGCTTTTTTAGTGAATAGGTAACAGTGAAGAGTGAATATGTGGAGGCAGTAGCGAACAGTAAAGGAAATAGCGGAGAGTGAAGGATATGGCAGAGAAGATCATAGGAACGCTTAAGGACTACATCACGCTTGATGATGCGGCGATGACGCTCGCCCGGATACGTATGCGCCGGACGGTGCGCAATGCGTCCAGGGAGTTCCTCTTGCGGTTCTTCGACGCAGGTGCGGCGTCGGAGAATAGATGCCGCGCGCGCGACTATTTGCCGCCGCGTCGGCAATGGGTGCGACCCGGCCCAAGGTCGCGCGGCAAGAAGAATACCGGACAGCTCCAGGTGGCGTCCATCATGCGCTGCATTCGCGCGCACGAAAAATCCGGGACGCTCGAGACGACGGAATGGGGCGGACGGCTCTTGCGCCTTGTTGCGGATGTCCAGAGGCGGGTCGGGGAGTGCGACATCGCCATTCGCCCTCCGCGAGCCGGAAAGGTCCCGAAGCTGACGGTGTCCGGACGCCGCGAGACGCGGGACATCTCGATCTTCGACGATCCGGCGGATACCGTCATTCTCGCCCGTACGGCGGCGTATCTCCGCGACTGGTTCGAGCCGGTGCTGAAGGCGGGCAGGTGCTGCTATTCGTTCCGCAAGAGCCGCAAGCTCTCGCACCAGAGCGCCGTGGGGGCGCTGTGCCGTTGGCGCAAGCGTCACGAGGGAGAGGAACTGTTCGTAGCCGAGTGCGACATCCGGAAGTTCTTCGACAACATCCGGCACGACGTGATTCTGAAGGCGCTTGATCGCTATGCCGCAAAGTTCGGGAATCTCGATCACGCCGCGCGCGAAGTCGTGCGCGCCTATCTGCGCTGCTACCGGTTCGGCGAGGCAGACGGGGTGCCCTACGGCATCCCCCAGGGTGGATCGCTCTCGCCAGTTCTCGCCAACATGGTGATGGCGCAGGTGGACGAGGCGGTCCTCAGGCATTCGTCGGAGAAGATGTTCTATGCACGCTATTGCGACGACATGGTTATCGCCGCGACGGACGAGTCGCTTTGCCGGCGTGCCATGGACGCCTATTTCGCGGCGCTCGAACAGCTCCACCTGCCGCCGCATCCGGTAGCCGATTTCACGTACGGCATGGACTATTTCGAGGCGAAGAGCAAGGGGCCGTTCCGCTGGTGTGCGGCGGAAAAGGGGACTCGCGGATGCGCGCCGTGGGTGTCGTTCCTGGGCAACCAGGTGCGGTTTGACGGAGATGTGCGCGTTCGGAAGGACACTGTGCGCAAGCATGTCCTGAAGATAAAAGAGGAGGTCGGAAGCGCGATCGGCACGTGGAAGCGGCTCGGCGGAAAGCTTCGCGCTGGGGTCAAGAAGTCGTTGTTCTACAAGGCGCTCAGGAGACGGCTCGTGGCAAAGGGCGTCGGGTATCTGCGCGCGGGTCCCGTTCCCAAAGACGGCATCTGCTGGGCGGCGGCGTTTCCGAACCTGACGAAGAACGCGGTCTGTGCGCGGCAGATGCGCACGCTCGATTTCGTGCGCGAACGCGCGCTTGGTGCGGTTAGGCGGGTGCTCGCGCTGAGCGGGATGCGTTATCTCGGGCGGCCGGGCAGCTATTACGGCTATCTGCAGAAGCTCGAGCGTCCGTCGCAAGGCCGCCGCCGGGTGGTAAAGTTGCCGTATTCGGAGTTGTGACAGACAGGAGGTGGCACATGGAAGGTGACTTCGAGCCTGAAGGATGGAGTGCGTTTGATGACACGAGCGGCGGCGGGAAGGGAAGCGCTGGATGCGGATGCTTCTTTCTCGTGGTGTTTGTAATCGGGATTTTGGCAACATTGCTGTTCAAATGAAAAAACTTTTGTCAGAATTCTCCGAGAGTGGAGAGTAAGTAGTAGGAGGTATTAGAATGACGATAGGCAAGAAAATCAGGAACGCTCTAGTGGGTGTTGCCGTGGTCTGCGGCGTGATAGTGGTGACGCTTACTGTATGTAGGCATGCGCCCCAGGACGGCTTGAAGGCGCCCGCACCGTCGCAAGAGCTGGTCGCGTCGTTCTCGCATGAGCGGCGGGCGGCACTTGCCACAGATGCATGGGGCGGGATGCGCACGGCCTGGACGGCCGTCGCCGACTGGCCGACGGGCGATTCGCCAGCAGCAAACTCAGTGCGGTTGTGGATAGATAAAAGCCTGCGGAATTATCGCCGCGAGCCGTTCAATGGCGACATAGCTGACTGGGACGCTATGACGCGCTTTTATGGTAATCAGTTTATTGCCAATAACGGTTCAAAAGCTATTGAAAGTGATTGGCGTGGTGAAGTTGAAGATTGCGGCGGCAAGAGCAAGAGCCATGATGTGGATCCCGGAGAGGATGTTTTCTTGGGGGAAGTCCCGAAATGGTTCTGCAATAACACTGCTATTATTGAGTATGAAGACGAGCGTATCGTTTCATATCGTGCAGGTTTTTATGGCTTCTTTATCGTGAACGCCACGAGCGCGGCATACGTCAAGTGTGCCACATTCCGCAAACAGGATGGCAAAATACTTGGCTGGGATGCTTTTGCCGACACCAATGTCGTGTTTGAGTTGGACAAATGAAGGCTTCTGGTGTTTCTGGGGAGACTACGCCATTGTAGAACCACATGTATACGAAATGCAAGGTGTATTTCCTTCGCTGTTTGTTCCGTGGAGAGATTCCACTTGCGGCGGGCTCATTTCAAGCAACCGATGTGCGGCAGAAAGTTTGCTTTTGCCAGCGGCAAAGTCTGACCTTGGCCTTGGCGGTGTTAACCTCAATCAGTGATGATCGGAAAAGGAGACGCCGGTTGCGGATGCTTATTCCTGGTGGTCTTTTTGATTGGAATTCTGGTGGCATTGTTGAACAAGTAGGCGGTAGAAACTGCTGCTTTGAGAATTTCCGCAAATCGTTCTCAAAAATGTTTTGCACAGAGTTCTCAGAAATTTCCGCACAAGATTCTCAAATATCCAATTCCGCTCTCCAACTCCAACACTTGTAAATGTTGCCAGTGTGGAAATGTTGCCAATACCAATACCAATACCAATTCCCAATTGGAAATTGGCAACATTGGAACTGGATATTTTCACATTGGCAACATTTACCAACTCCAACGTCAATGGGGGGCAGACTCCATGGGTGGACGCAAGGGGTCGAGGTTGCGGATGCGTTTGCAGGCGTAAGGTCATTTCGCGCCGGCTTCCACAAACCACCGAATGAAACGGCCATAAACCACCGAACGGCAACCGTCTTCTACGGGGACAGGCCCCGCAGGGATTGCCTGGGATGCCGGCGCTTGCGCCATTCCTTGGGGGCGACGCCCTCCGAGTCCCTGAAGATGTTGGTGAAGTACGCCGCGTTGCAATAGCCGAGCCTGGCGGCTATCTCGGCGAGCGAGAGGCCGGTGGACGCCATGAGATGCTTCGCCTCGTCCAGCCTCAGGCGCATCAGCATCTTCGACGGAGACATGCCGATGTCTTCCGCGAAGGCCCGGTCCAGGGCGGCGCGGGAGACGCCGAGGCGTTCCGCGAGCTGCGCGGTCGACGGAGGGTTCGCCATCGCGGACATGAAGATGTCGCGCACCTTGCGGACGGTGTCCGACGAGATGGCCAGGGAGTCGGTCGACGCCCGCTCGGCGACGCCGGCCGGCTTGACGAGGATCGGCGCGGGCGGCGCCGCGCCCCCGTCCATCAGGCGGTCCAGAAGGGCCGCGCCCGTGTAGCCGATGCGGTGGATGTCGTGCCGCACGGAGGAAATCGGCACGGCCTGGTTCTCGCAAATCACCATGTCGTCGCCGACGCCCAGCACCGCGACGTCGCCCGGCACCGACAGCCCCGCGTCGATGGCGACGGACTCGACGCGCGAGGCGTCGGCGTCGTCGAAGCAGAACACGGCCAAAGGGTGCGGCGCCTTGCACAGTTTCGTCTTCAGCCAGCGTGAGAGCGCGTTCCAGTCGTCGGCGCCGGACTTGCGCGAGGCGAGCGCCCACGCCCACTTTTCGCAGCGGCCTTCCATCGCCCCGGAGAAAGCGGCGTGGCGCAGTTCGTGCTGGTGTCCCCATCCCGTCGAGAACCAGGCCGCGTTTTTGTGCCGCTTCGACCTGAAATGCCCGGCGGCCATGCGCCCTATCGCAGCGTTGTCGCCCGCGACGCGGGGCAGGCTGACGTCGGGGCGCGTCAGGCTGAGGTCGACGATGCGGATCCCCTGGCGGCGGAGCCTGCGCACGTACGAGAGCATCCCCGCGTCGTCGCGCAGGGTGACGAGCGCGCCGTCGCCGCTCCAGCCGTCCAGCGAGTGCGTCAGGTGGTCGGCGATCGTGAGGTGCCACGACCTGCTCTTGGCGAAAAGCGCGATGCCCTCGAGCCGCCGGGGATTGGCCGGCGTGAGGAGCAGCAGCACGTTGCGCATTTTCTTCATGGGCGCGCATTATAACAGGCCTCATGAAAAAACGCAAGTGTAGATGAAAGATTACAGAAATTGCAAAACAATGAGAGAGGTGCGCCCTACGTGAAAATCAACATTTTGTAATGGGTTAGTGGGTTGCGCGGCGTTGCCGCTCGCCCACCAACCGAATTGAGGGTGCGCCCGCCCCGTCCGCAGCGGCTTAGGCTTTCGCAACGTT
>CADCBS010000158.1 GCA_902799715.1 uncultured bacterium
CCGCTATGGCGACAATCTGCTGAATCGCCTGGTATTTCTCCCATGTCAATGGAGCAATGTCGATGGCCATCCGATCTCCTTTCCGTTTAAATACGCCCGCTCAAAACCAAATGCGGAGAGTCCGCCCGACAACCCAAAATCGCTCAATGTATATTTTTTATTGCCAGAGACCATTACCCCGTGCATCTCTTTGCTGAAACCTTTCACAAAATTCTTCATTTCAGGGTACGGAGGCGCGGAGACGCGGAGAATTGATGTATATTGGTTCAGATTGTCGGCCGCATACGAATTGGTGTCCGCACCGGCGCATGAGAACAGGAGATTGCCTATGTCGTCGTACGCATAAACGTCCTCCGTGTTCTCTGCGCCTCTGCGGGAGGCTATGACTTCGCTTCTTTCATTGTAGCCGAACGTGTCGTTGTTGCGCGCGGTCGGGCTTCCGGGCGAATCGTATGCATATATGAAGTCCTCGACGAGCGCTCCGCTCGCACAATTGGATATCGCCCCGATCCTCCCGGGATGGTTGTCGTCACGACAAACAGTTCTCGCAAAGACCATGCCGTTCGAGAGTCTTATCGTAAAACCCGCCTCGCTGCCATCGGGATTGTATGCATACTGAACGGACGCCGTAGAGTTTGAAAGCAGTGAATATCTGCCCGAAGCGTCCCGGACCCCATATATGGCGCGGTTCCCACTCATCTGGTTTCTTTATTGGATTTCATGAGATAGGCGCCGACATCTTTTTCCGGGGGCGCTCCATATTCTGACGCCAATACAGTGAACCTTCTATGCCACTCCACGTATGATGCGTCCTTGTCGTATTCTACTTTGTCAAACTCGAGACAGGCTATGCACGGCATGTCCGGCATCATTGATGCAGGCTGCGCCTTTTCATAGGATTTTAAAATCGGAATATATGATTTGTCGATAAAAGACCCTGGCCCTATATACGAATACGAATATGACATTAAGCGCAACAGACCATATCCTTTCGTTTCGTCGAACAAACATTCTTCGACCTCTTTGCCGGACCGAATCGGCCAGCCTCTATTATCCCATCTATCGCACACCTCTTTTCCGGCAAAACATAAAACACTCACGGTTACACTTATTTTGTACAATAAAAACGATTTTCCGGCATCTTCAGGCAACACGAACTTATACCTTATCGTATTCGCGGGCGACGGGAGCATACCGGCAGGAAGGGGCTTCAATGTTATAAAAGATTCGGCTTCAGGGAAAACATATTGCGATTCCGCCATGCCGACGCATTGCGCCGCATTTTGCGCATCCCTGTCTGTCCACAACACGTAAAGCGAGACAGGAGGCCTCGTGTAACAGACTTCCGCCAATATTTCGTTTGTCGATGTATTCGATATGTCGAAATAGTACACCCTCTCCGAATCTTTCCATATCTTTGTTGAAAACGAAATATCGCCCTTCCGCAAAACATAACAATCGGGATGTCCGCGACTCCCTTCGGATTCTTTATCTTGACCCTCCCGGCCCTTGGTTTCAGGCTTGTCGAACCCGGAAACGACTTTGCCAGCGCAAGGAACAATCGCTGACAATAAAACAAGCACGATGGTTTTCATGTCGCTTGGCAATCCTTTCATCTGTCGACAAAGCGAGAATGCTTCGCACGATAGCCCTTGGGAGGTTTTTCTCGCGGCAGTTTCACATTGCCCTTGACCAATATTCTGTTAGCTCGAGATGGCACGAAGTCTACCGCGCCAGTGCCGTTTTTATTTGAAGTTGCACTTCTCAACGTCATTGTCTCCTGATAGTCCTCCGTATTTTTCGATTTTTCATCCCATGTCCTGTAGCACGAAACAAAATAAAAACTGCCTTTGAAGTTTCGCGCCAGCAGAATCTTGTAAAAATCCTCGGCAAGTTCGTCTTGATAGTACGTTTTGCCTGCCAGCAAAGCCATCCGTGGACGAATTGAATGCTCCTCGATAGCCCCGTGGACTGCGACAAGAATTACATCGTATGGCGAATGTTGCGAACCCGCCGCATCGACGAGCAATTTCTCAACCTCGGCCCTTCCTTTCCCCTTCAGCAAGTGATATTGGTTATCCTTTTCTCTTTCTATCGCCCTCAGATAGTCGCTTTTCGTACCTTTGAAAGGCTCTCCGTTGAATTTTATGCATCCGCACCTCGACAACCGCATAAATTCGCCATCAGGCATATTTTTTACATAGTTATAAAACTCTTCCGCTATCTTGCGCGAACTCCTAAATGCAGTTTTCCCTATCTCCCCTTCCTTTTGCCTGCTCTGCTTGCTTCTATTGTCAATCACATATACTCTCAGTCCAAGAAAATCATATTCGTCAATCGGTGAATTGTCACAATGAAGATAAACATCTTCGCCTTCTTCAGGCTCCCTGCTCACCCACCTCCCATCCAGCGGATTGTAGTGGCGGTAGTTGTAATAGACCAAGCCTAATGCATCGTCGGCGTATTCGGAAGAAAAGCGGAAGGGGTTGGATGCGGCGGAAGCGCCGGACGTTGACAACACAGAACCGAACGGGGCGTACTCGTAATGTGCAGCAACGGTCTGGTCCGCACCGGCGATGCCGGAAACATTCTTGTTGCCGTCGTCGAACTGCGGGGCGCCTTGCGGCGCGGCGAAATACGGGGCGGCGGCGGAGAAAGCGGCCTTGACGGCTATGGACGGTGCTTCGGTCATTTCGGGAAGTGCGGAACTCCTGGGGAAAGACTACCACACCGCCCCGCGCCGCGCAAGCCCGATTTCAAGCGTGGCGGTATTGCGCGCGAACTGGGCAAATAGTATAATTCATCCATCCAGGCTTCCACGACCGGAGCCTGTCCACGCGAAAGGACAAGGACAAACCATGAAACTCAGATTCCTCGCGGCCGTCGCCGCTATCGCCGCCGCCGCTGCCGCGGAAACGCGCGCAGAACAGCAGGGATCGGCCGCCGCCGACCCCGTAGTCGGCAACTGGGGCTTGAAACTGCCCTACGGACACATGTACGCGGGCCACATGATCGTGTCGCGCGATGGCGGCGGCAAGGCCAAAGCCTTCGTGCTGTGGCGCTGGGCGTCTCCCGCCGACGCGAAATCATGCAAGCTCGACGGGCCGGCGTTCACGATCAAGACGCACGCCGGCGTTACGCTGAAGGGGAAAGTCGTCCGCGACAGTATGTCGGGCGTGGCGGTCGAGACGAAATCCGGCAAGGAGATCGGCAAGTTCACGGGCTGGCGCAATCCGCCGTCCGATCCATCCGCCTCCACGAAGAAGGCCAGGTTCGGCAAGCCGGTCGACCTGCTCGCGGACGGCCTCGACGGCTGGGTGAACATGAACCCGAAGGCTAAGTTCGGGTGGAAGTTCGAGAACGGCGTGCTTTCCAACTGCCTGGGCCGCAGGCCCGACGGGAGATGGGCCGGCGGCGGCGCGAACATCATGACGAAGCGCGCCGACTTCACCGACTTCAAGCTTGAATACGACGTGCGCGTGCCGGAGAAATCGAACTCCGGCGTCTATCTGCGCGGACGCTACGAGATTCAGGTGTTCGACAGCTTCGGACAGAAGCCGTCCAGGCAGAACATGTGCGCCCTGTACGGCCGCATAGCGCCGTCCGTCGCCGCCGAGAAGCCCGCCGGGGAATGGCAGCACGTCTGCGTGGTCCTCTACAAGCGCCGCCTGTCCGTGACGCTGAACGGCGTGACGATCATCGACGACCAGCCCGTGGGCGGCCCCACCGGCGGCGCGATCGACGCGGTGGAGACCGTGCCCGGCCCGATATACCTGCAGGGCGACCACTCCGACGCGGACTTCAGGAACATGTTCCTGTCGCCCGCGCTCGACTGAGCGTCACGGCCTCCGCGCGTGCGCGCGGCGCAAACCGGCGGAAAGCCGCGCCCCGGGGCGCGGCTTTCCGTTTTGCTTTTTCATTCGGCTTCTTCGCCGTTCCTCTGCATCACGCTGACCCCGCCCCCGGCCGGGGAATGCGGCACGGTGCATGCGACGGCCACGCCGCGCCCCTTCGAAAACATCGCGAAGTCCGCAGTCCCTCCGGGCAGTGCTTTCCAGCCCGCCGCCGCGTATGCCGCCGCGATCGCCTGCATGGCGTCCCCGCCGGGCCTCTGGCGGAATGTGGCGTACCCGCAGCGCGTGGAGGCGATCTCGGCCGACCATGTCGGCGCCCCGAGCCCGAAATCCGGCATTCCCGCAGGCAGGGCCGGCGCCGCCATGCCGCGCCTGAAGCCGTAGTCGAACACGAGCTGCCTGCCGTCCGCGCCGGCGCCGGGCAGTATCAGCGTGCTCTTGAGCGCGCCGCCGCTTCCGTCCCCGCGGACGTACAGCCGCGACGAGCCGGCGGCATGCACGGCGCCCGTGGCGCCTGCCGCCGCCGCGCCGGCGGCGTCGATCGCGGCGGCCTCTTCGCGCGAGACCGGCCCCGCCGAAAGCGTCCCGGAATACGCCCCCGCCTTGGCGCCGGTGGAATAAAGGACCTTTTGCGGCGCGGTGCGCGCGCCGCCGCCGGTGCGCACGGCACCGCTGCGCCAGGTCC
>CADCBS010000159.1 GCA_902799715.1 uncultured bacterium
AGGGCCTGATCGTCTACAAGAAAAGCGATGTCATCTACCAGGGTACGGTCGTTTTCTGCCGCCGCTTTTTGCCCCCGCACGGCGACCGTACGGTCGATCAGATGACGCAGGCCGCACGCTCGTGCAAGCAGAACATCGCCGAAGGGAGCGCGGCGGCCGGAACGAGCCTTGAAACCCAGATAAAGCTAACCAATGTCGCCCGGGCGACGCTCGATGAACTTCTTGAGGACTACCTCGACTATCTGAAATCCCGCGATTCCGCCGAGTGGCCGATGGAGAGCGAGAAAAAGGCGGCTGCGCGCGAATTTGCGAAGGCCCGCGCCGGTTGGGAGGAATGGAAGCAGCTTTTCGAGACGCGCCCGGCGGAAACGCTGTGCAATCTGATGATCGTCCTCATCCAGCAGGAGCGGTATCTTCTCGACAAGATGCTCGCCTGGCAGGAAGAGGACTTCAAGAAAAACGGCGGCATCCGCGAACGGATGCATGCGGCCCGCACCGAGGCGCGGGGCGAGGCCTGGGACAAGGCGGTCTATTCGATGCTTTCGCTCGCCAGGTCGCCTGACGACCTTGCGTCGCGGCTTTCCTGCGTCATAGATTCCGCGCGGCGTGCCGCGCGGAGCATCGGAAACCGCAATGGCTGGAACTCGACGCCCTGCCCTACGCCAAATGCGGCCTCCCCGAAGCCGGCCAGAAGTTCATCGAATCCATGATCAAGCGATGAAAGGGATAAAAGCGATAACAGGGATGAAAGCGAAAAGAGATGACAGCGATGGAGGCAGGTCGCTTCCTGTCGCTTCGATCGCTTTTATCGCTAAAATCCCTTGCCGCGCCATTTCAAAACTCCATTCAAGGAGAGCACCTGATGTCATCTACCAGGGTACGGTCGTTTTCTGCCGCCGCTTTTTGCCCCCGCACGGCGACCGTACGGTCGATCGGATGACGCAGGCCGCACGCTCGTGCAAGCAGAACATCGCCGAGGGGCGCCCTGTCGATTGAGCGGAAATGGAGGAGCAGAAACTATGGCGATGCAACAGAGAGACGATGCGATCGAGGCGATCAAGCGACTTGACGCGTTGCTTGAACATGCTGTCATGCATGGAGACGAGGAAGAGGCCGAGCGCATCCGCGAGGAACTGCGCAAGCTGACCGAATCGTTTTGACGGCGGATGTCGCCAGGCGCTTGCGGCGATGCGTTGCGATTGCAGCGCGGGCGCAAGGAGCGAAGGCGAGAACGGGGGCGGAACGTCTTTTCCCGGGCTTGATGCGGCGGCGGTGCGCGGATTTCACTCTTTTCTTTGGCGGGGGGATTTGGTATCCTACGCGCGTCCTGCCGCGACTCGGCGGCAAGGATTCGCAGCAATACTCAACAAGGAGTGCATCATATAATGAAAAAACAAGTTGCCGTCGCGGCCGTCGCCGCGTTTTCAATGGCAGCGCCGCTTGCGCAGACCTTTGCGGTCGGCTTGCAAGGCGCATACAACTACACGCTCGTCCTGCGTGATGAGTCAGGGTTCGCAATAGGCGCCGAAGGGGGTAAGGTCTCGAACTATTACACGTTCGAAGTGTACAATGCGAATGGACAGAAGATAAACATTCAATCAGTATCAGCCGACAGAACTATCTCCAGCACTGTCGGGTGCAATTACTTGCTCTCAGTCTGCACTTTCTCCGATGTCAACAACCCGGTGGGCGGCTATGCGGTGCCCGGCGAACAGTTGACGCTTGTCGTGAAATCCGGGAGCAAAGAAGTTTTCCGGTCGTCGAAAATCCTGCCGCCGATCAAGTGGTCCGGTGCCAACAGCGCACCGATCGGCGTGTATTACGCCGATCCCACAGATACCGATGGAATTTATGATTCGTGGTTGGAAGCGGTTAATTCTTTCTGCGAAGATGTCTACGGAGAGACCATTGGCGGGAAAAATGACGATTACGACAATGACGGATTCACCAATTTGCGCGAATACCAGTTTGGAACCGATCCTACTGGCAATACTCTGGACTTGATCGAAACACCCGGTGTAAGCATCACAGAGGAAGCGAATGATGTAATCAAGGTTAGTTTCAACTATGTATTCAACCATGTCTATTCGGTCCGCGCGATTGAAGGCACCCAGACATACGGCGTGGACGGTCAGGATCTTGCGCTTTACGAGAGCCTTGACGCCCTCAATGCCGGAAACTCGTCTGGGAAATACTTCTGCGATAGGGATTGGAATACCGGCGCGAAGACGTATTATGTCAAGAAGCCGACCTTCAACGGACCGTATGTTCTCGGCCTTGCGGTGGACGGACAGTTGCTGGAGTATCTGACGCTGGGCCCGCAGGCGTTTGAAATCACGTGGAAAAACGACGACGGCACGACAATCGAAACGACGAACGTCTATGAAGGAGACACCCCGTCGCATGCCGATCCTTCCAAGGCGGACGATGGCGTGTATTCGTTCCAGTTCACCGGCTGGTCCCCTGCGCTTGAAGCGGCGATTTCGAACACCACCTATACCGCGACCTACAGGAAAGTCGTCGATCTTTCCAAGCTTTCCGGCAACTACACCGCGGCCGACGGTGACGTCTTGATCAACAGCACCACCTACGCTGTGACGGTTCCCGGCGGCGCGAGCGTCACGGTGAACGGCGTGGCCGTGCAGGGCGCCGGCGGCGCTTCCGTGCCCGACCCGGCGTTCGCCGAAGGCGGCGAGGCGGTCACGACGAAGTTCGCGAAGAAGGCCGGAGACGGCAATGTCTGGACGATCACCGCGTTTGCGGAAATGTCCAACGAGTCGCGCGGCACGGACGTGGACGCGTCACAGGTGACGGTCTACCGCGCCAGCTCGCCCGAAGCGCTGAAGACCGCCGAGGCGATGACCGAAGGCGTTACGCTTACGGAGAAGGCGAGCGCGGTGAAAGTCACGCTCGAAGCGGAAGCCCCGGCCGGATCCGGGCCGCAGTTCTTCAAGGTGAAGTTCGGCAAATAAAAGCCCGGCGAAAGCCGGCGCGTATTCCCGCGGCGTCCTCTCTGCGGCTCCGGCAAGTCAGCCGGGCCGCAGATTGCGGCGCCGCCGGCTTTTCCGAGGCGGAAGGGCACGGGCCGTTCTTGCCGGCCGTCGTCAGCGCGCGCCGGCTGGATGCTTTTTGAAAGTGGCGGCCTTGGAAGGTTGATGCCTGCGGCGGCTGACGCAAAGAAAGCAAAGGGAACAAAGGGAATCAAAGCAAGGGAGAGGTTGAGAATGGAAACAGCTACTTGAACGATCAGACGATGAGATCGAGAAGCTTTCCGATGTTGTCCGGCAGACGGCTTATCAGATACATTTGTATTTTGGAACGGGATTTCGGCTCTTCAAAGTTTTTTGTGGAAGGCGCGGCGCTACGCGCGACCACGAACCCAGGCGCGGCGAAGGATCGGCGCTGCCGATCCGGCGGAGACTTGCC
>CADCBS010000160.1 GCA_902799715.1 uncultured bacterium
GTTCTTCGCCGCTATCCTGATCTTTCCGTCCGCAGGCTGCTCCGCCGCCGCTTCGCAAAGCAGCGTGCTTGCGGCGTCCTGCGGGTCCAGACCAAGGCAATAGCTCTGCCACACCGGAATGCCGTTCGCGCCGTCTGATGTCAACGCAGTTTCGATTTCCGATATGCTACCAACCGCAGTCTTGTCATATATCCATTGAAACGGAACCGCAAGATCGCTTGACGCACCATCTGCTATCCTTATGTAGAAATGCGACTTGCGCGAAAGGACAAGATCGCCGTTGGCGTCAAGAGAAAGATCTGCCCAGCCGGCAGAACTTGAGTCGAGCGTAAAATTCGAAATGTCCGCGAAATGCGCGCCGGATGTGAGCATATACGACGTTTCGAACGGCAGCGCGACATCGGCCGAAACATTTACCGTCACCTTGCCGTTCACCGTTGGCGCCGATGCAAATGAAATGCAAGGGGCGGCGGCGTCCGTCGTAAAGCGGAGGGCAATCGCCGAACCGTCGGCGAGCGTCACCGCGCCGGAGATGGATGCGCCGTCGAGATATTCAAGCGTCGCGCCGGATGCGATATTCACGGCGTTCGCAAGGGCGACGCCGTTCGAAATGCAAAGCGTCGTCCCGGCGCCGGCAGAGACCGCGCTCGTGCCGAACACGCCCGCCGCGCCCGCGACTGCTTTCACCTTGCCCGAAATAACGGTTCCGGAATTCAAGGCAATAGGCTCGTTGAGCGTGACGGATCCGCCCTCGCCGTCGATCTCCATTCCAAAGGTCGGAAGATACCCTTCATTGTTTTGGGCGATGAAATCCTGACTGACCGTTATATCGTGGCTCACGCCTTCCCATGTAGTATGAAAGCCCAAAATGAAATTCTTCCCCGCCTCGCGAGAGGAGACAATCATTACGTTTCCTCTGTTCTTGTAGAAATTGAAATCGCCGTTCGCCCAGAAATCGAGCCTGTGGTGCATATTGCAGAAAAGCACATTGAAGCGCCGCTTGGCATTCTCCACGGCTTCGTCGATGACGAACTTAGGATAGAAGCAGACGGTTGATATCTTGTATTTGTCGTCCGCGGAACCGTTTGTCGTAAACAAAAGCCGACGCACGTGGTTCGTTCCGTGGACGCTCGGACCGCTGCCGAGATATCCGGTGATCGAAGAAAGCGTACCTGCTATCCGGGCATAGCCCCTTTCGATGCGCAGGATAGGGAGCGTCGCGGCCCCGCTGGGATGGTTCTCATCGGGTCTGCCCATCTGCATATCGCCGGAAAAATACGCCTTCGAACGTTGAAGGACAGTCAGCATGGAGGCGTCGGCGCTCGTCAGCGTCGGCGCGTGAAGGACGGAGTCCGGCAAATCTGCCGTTCCAAGCGTCCATGGGACGGAGGCAGATCCTGCGAGCGGCCAAGGCTCGGTAAAGAAGAACTCTCCCTCGAGCATTTTCGTGTTCGTTCCCCAAGCGTTGCAATGTTCATGCATGTACCGCGCTGTCAGGCCGCCGGGGAATTGGCTGCGGCTCGCCTTCTTGAAGCGGTCGGTGCATTGGACCTTGCAGCGGAAAACAGCGAATTTGTCGGCGCCGCCGGTAATCGAGCCGGACACCGTAAGCGTATTTGTGGCGACGGCGCCGGAACCGTCCGGGGCCGGATTGTCGAAGAGAACGGCGTAGCCGTTGGCGCTTATCGACTGCACGGAAAGCGGCTTGTCCACCGTTACCGTCACATCATTCGTGAAAACCATCGAACAACCGGCCCCGGGTTCGACCGTCGCCGTCCGGCCGTCCGCAAGAGACCAGTTGTTTGGATTGGAGAGATTCGCGTCCTCGGCGGCGGGACCGCGCCAATAGTAAGGTTCCATGTGGTAGAAGTAGATTTCCGAAACGGCGAGAGCGGCTCCTTCGGACATTGTCTCGGTAAAGGTGATGCGATAATAGACGTACGAATCGGCATTGGCGTATTTGAAAATCCGTTTCGTCATCGTACCGTTGGTTCCGGTCTTGCTGTCCGACGTGTTCGCCCAAGTTGAAAGCCCCGACTCGGAGCCGATCGTCGTCCACGTTTCGCCGTCGTTCGAGCCTTCAAAAACAAAGGCTTTCGGCGAACGGCTTTGACCGGCTATCCAGCACTGGTTCGCGATTCTGATCGCGTTCACGCACATCGGCGAATCGAAACGGTAGTAGAGCGACACGGGCAGAGAATTCACCATGAACCTGTTCGACTCCACGTTGTCGTAGTTGCCGTCGAACGCCTTCGCCGCAACATACGGGCTGTTGGTTATCGAACTCGAAGCGCGCGAGGGATCCCCGGCGAGGTTGTCAAACTCGCTCCAAAGCCCCGCTGCCTGCAAATCCGCATCGGCGATTTCAGCCGCATTCGCAGTTGCAGACGCGAGCGCCGCTGCGCAGAAAAACGCCGCCACCGCGGCATTGAAACCGGTGCGCTTCACAGCACACCTCCTGAGATTAGAGAGGTGCCCCCCCCCGTGACATTTTCGCGATTTTTGTCATTTTCGTCTTCTCCTTAAATTGTCGACTGAAAAGCCGACAAAACAATTTTATCAAAGTTCAGTACG
>CADCBS010000161.1 GCA_902799715.1 uncultured bacterium
TTGTCGATATAAAGCCCCTCGAACAATTCGCGGCGGGCGGAGAAGAGGGCCTTCAACGCGGAAACGGTGAGCGACTTTCCGAAGCGTCGCGGACGCGACGCGAAGAAAAGCCTTGTGCCGACAGACGTGGCAAGGCGATGGATGTACATCGTCTTGTCCACGTATATGCAGTTTTGCTTCCGCAACGACGGGAAATCGTGTGTGTCTGTGGCGATAGGTCTCATGGATGTTTTGCGGATATTCTACCAAATCCCCGCCGGCGAATCAAATCGCGCCGGGCGGAGCGGCTTCAGCGTTTCCCCGCCGGCGCCGGGGCTTTGGGAGCGTCTGGCGGCGCGGCGATAGCCTCCAGGACTTCATCTAAGGTCGAGACGACCTGCACGCCTTCGAGGCCCTCTGCGGCCGCGCGCTCTCCGGGCGTGTCGGCCAGCAGGACCACCTTGCCTCCGCCTTTGACGAACGCCGCAACGGCCTTGGTCCATTCGACCTTTCCGCCCGCGCCGCCTTCCGGTTCGCCTTTGCCGTCCCACGTCCACACCTCCTTCGACGGCTGGAGGATCGCGAAAACCTCCGCGTGGGGGAGGATGTTGTTGTTCATCTGCCTGCACAGGATCACGTTGAAACGCGGATCGGGAAGAAGCCTGTCGATGTAGAATTTCATCTGGTCGCGGGAAGTCCCGTCGAGCGAAAACTTCACGACGGCCGTCCTGCCGCCGCGCCTGCGCGGGAGGTTCGTCTTGGACGGAGCCACGCCTGTGAGATACTTGAAGCCGGACCGCACGAGGTCCTGGTTGCACTCCCACATTTCGGGATGGGGGCCCTGGACGTAGACCTTGCCCTTGCCGACCCTTCCGCCGAGGATGGCGCCTTTTCCGGCCATCGTCTTCACCGGCTTGGGGAAACTCGTGTTTATCAGCCTTCCGGCATACGTGGCGAGAACCTTCACGTCGGCGTCGGCGGTTTCCCCGCCCGGCACGAACACCGGCCCGCCCCAGTACATGACCGTGCGGACGTCCGCGTCCGCCCCGAACACTTTCCTGCCTTCATCCGTGAAGGCGATCTTCATGGGCGCCCAGCCGCGGTAGTGTTCCGGCTTGTCGTCGGTGAACGGAACGAGGCACAGTCCGACGTCCGACTGCCTGACGAGGAACGCGCCTGCGCAAATCCCGTAATAGCCGCCGCCTCCGCGCACGAAACGCTTTACGGCATCCTGCCCGGCGGGGCCGAGGGCGATGAACTCGGTTTTGCTGCCGCCGCCGGGCATCAGAAGCATGTCGTTCCCCTCGAGCGCGCCGGCGGCGATGTCGGCCGCCGAAAGCGGCACGACTTCGTATTCGGGCGCGAGCCTGAGCATCGCAGCCACGTTGTACTGGGCGCCGCCCTTGTCGGCGTAGAAGGCGGCCTTCACCGGCCTGGCGACCTTCGCCGGGAGCGGAGCGGGGGCGGGGACGGGTTCCGCTGCGAACGCGCGCAGCGCCGCGAGCGCGGCCCCGGAGCTTTCGACGGCGGTCGCGCCGCTTTCGTATTTCTCCGCGCGCGCGGCGGCGTTGCCCCAGGCGAAGACACGCCCGCCGCGCGCTATGAAATCCTTCGTCCGTCCGGAATTCCTTCCGTAAAGCCCGAGCGCGGGGTCGCGCGCGCCGGTGTTGGCGGGGGCGAGGACCGCGTCGATGTTCGCGAGCGCGCCTTCGGCGATCGCCTGGTCGTTCAGGGGCGTGAGGTCGAACTCGCGGTCCTTGATGAGCTTCTGCAGGAAGCGGCCCGTCTCCGGGCCGAACGAATCGTCGCACATGAACCCGACGGCGAGCTGGCCCGGCTTGCGCTGGACGGGAGCCCATTCGAAATCGCGGCCCGTCGCGTAGCGGAACGCGCCGTGGATGGCAAAGTGGTCGTCCACGTCGGTTTCGGGATGGACTGTGAACACGAAAAAGCGTCCCTTGCCGTAGCGGCCGGCGAACGCCGCCGGATGGCCGGCGAAGGAGGGCCTCTTCCCGTCGCCCATGCTGTTGACGTCGCCGGCGTATGTCGCGACGACCTCCACGACCACGTTGGTGTCGGCCGTACTGGAGCGGCGCGGCACGGGGCCTTCGCTGTACCTGATCTTCGCAGAGCCTTTGCGTATGCCTGCCAGGGCGCGCGCCTTGCTGTTGAAGGCTATGTTGATTTCGGCCTTGCCGCCGCACACGCCGAAGGTGTAGGGGATGATGTCCATCATGTTCTTGTGGCTCTTGTCGGACTGCATCAGGAGGCAGCAGCCGGCGCACGTCCCCACGTAGCCGCCGCCGCGCAGCAGGAACTCCTTCACGCGCCTGTGCCCTTCCTCGCCGAGGTCGCGCGAGATGACGCGCGAATTGCCGCCGGGCATTATGAGAAGGTCGGCGGCGTCGAGCGCGCCGGCGCGGATCGCCGCGCCGTCCACCGGCACGGCCTCCATGCCCTCCGCGACGGTCGCGATTTCGAGCCAGCGGTACGCACCCGTCCCGCGCGCTCCGTCGCCGGCGAAAACGGCGGCGCGGACCGGCCGCCGGGACTGCGGCGAAGCGGCGAAGGCGCGCAGCGCGGCGAGCGCGGC
>CADCBS010000162.1 GCA_902799715.1 uncultured bacterium
GTGCTGGCTGTACTACCGCTTCGAGCGCCTGATGCCCCTGCTGGGCCGGGCCGACGCGCTGAACGGCGACCCCGCCGCGGTGGCCGCGCTCGCCGCGGGCGACCTCTCCTCCGCCCCCGAAGCGCTGGCCGCAATGCCGCTCGCCGCCGTGTCGGCCGGCGCGGAGCTTCCCCTCGGCTCCGGCGTGAACCCGTACTGGGCCGCCGCGGCCGCCGCGTTCGCGCACGACTGCGCCCGCCCCGCCCTGGGCCGCGACGGCGACCCCGAAACGCTTTCCGAGTCCGCATGGGCGGAGATCAAGGCGAAACTCGCCCCCTACCTCGCCTGGAGCGCGTCCGAACCCGCGCCGGAGCTGGCCGCCGTGCCGGAAGACGCGCTGCGCAGGTTCGCGCAGGACGGCGGCAAGGCCAAGGCCGCCATCCTCGCCGCGGTCGCGAAGGACGAAGGCTTCTCCGGCGAGTACGACGGCATAGTCGACGCCGAACGCGCCGTGCGCTACGCCTCCAACCTCGTCGAGTTCCTCCGGAACTTCGTGAACCAGTCCGCCCTGTATTCGCCGGACACGACCGCGATCTACCAGACGGGCGTACTGTACATCGACTCCCGCGCGTGCGCGCTCTGCTTCCACGTGGACGACGTGGCGGCGCACGCCGCGCAGGCCGGCAAGTCGAACTGCTGCGTGGTCTACCTGAAGCTGGCGCGCCCGTCCGGGGCCGTGAAGGAGCGCACCGTGTGCGCCGCCGTCACCGCCGGCTTCGCCCGCACCCTCTGGACCGGCCGCAACGCCGTGTTCTACGACCGCGACGGCAACGACTGGGACGCCACGGTCGTGCAGATATGCGAGGCGCAGGTTTCGCTGCGCGAGGCTTTCTGGGCGCCGTGGGAGAAGATCGGCTCCATGGTGTCCGGGCAGATAAACAAGATCCTCGCGTCGCGCGAGAGCGAGGCGATGGCCAAGGCCGCCGCCGCGACCGACGCCGCGGCCGCGAAGGTCGAGAGCGCCGCGAAGAAGGACGCCGCCGCGCCCGCCGCCCCGGCCGCCCCCGCGCCGAAGGATTCCGGCGCCGGCGGCGCCGCGCTCGCTTCGAGCGTGGCCGCGATCGGCATAGGCGTGGGCATGCTCGGCGCCGCCTTCGCCGGCATCGCCGGCTTCGTGGCCGGAATGCCCTGGTGGAAGACGCTCCTCGGCGTGTGCTGCGTGGTGCTCGCCGTTTCGCTGCCCAGCGTGGCGATAGCGTGGTTCAAGCTGCGCAAGCGCGACATCGGCACGATCCTGAACGCCTGCGGATGGGCGGTGAACAGGCCGCTCCGCTTCCCGATGCGCCTGTCCCGCGTGTTCACCAGGGAGATGAAGGCCCCGCCCGCCTTCATGTGCTCGCCCGACCCGTACGCCCCGAAGCACGTCGTGCTGACGTGGATCCTCGTGGCGCTCGCCGCCGCGGCCGGCATCCTCTGGGCCCTGTGGAGCCGCGGCGCGCTCGACGGCTGCCTGCCGGAATGCATGCAGCCGTCAGCTTCGTGCCGCGCCGGTTCGTGACATGCGCCAGGAGGAGGCACGCAACATGGAAGCGCCGGCAAACGACGACATCGCAACCCTCAACACGCGCCACGGCGCGCCCGGGCGGATAGTTTTCCGCCCCTCCCCCACGGGCCGCCCTTTCGTGGCGCTCGCCAACAAGTACGGCTCCGCCGAGGTGTCGCTGTACGGCGCGCACGTGACGAGCTACCGCCCCACGGGCAACCTGCCCGTGCTGTTCATGTCCAAGCTGACGGACTTCCGCCCCGGAACGGCGATCCGCGGCGGCATCCCCGTCTGCTGGCCGTGGTTCGGCTCGTGCGGCGCGCCCGGATCCGCCAAGCACGGCTTCGCGCGCGTTTCGGCGTGGTCCGTCAAAGGCACCGAGTACAGCGAGGAGGAGACCGCGATAACGCTCGCGCTCTCCGACACTGAGGCGACGCGCGCCGCGTGGCCGCACCCGTTCTCGCTCGAGCTGCGCATCTCGCTCGCGATGAAGCTCACGCTCGTCCTCTCCACCGTCAACACCGGCACGGAGCCGTTCGGCATCACCGAAGGCTTCCACCCGTACTTCCTGGTCAAGGACCGCAACGCCGCCACGCTGCGCGGCGTGGACGGCTGCCCCTGCGTCGACGCGCGCGACATGCGCGAGTTCGTGCAGACGGGCGACCTCGCGCTCGACGCCGAAACCGACCACGTCTTCACCGTCTCGCGCCGCGAGTACGCGCTTCTCGACCCAGGTCTGCGCCGCGCGATCGCCGTGGCCTCGCGCGGGAACTCGAAGCTCGTCGTGTGGAACCCCGGCCCCGTGGCCGAAGGCGCCGTGCCGAACCTCGCGCCGGACGACTGGCGCGGCTTCGTTTGCGTGGAGCCGGCCACGCTTTTCCGCGACGCCGCGATCGAAATCGCGCCCGGCGGAAGGCACGAGCTCTGGATGGCCGTGCAGTCCGTCCCGGAGAACCCCTGAAGCCATGAAGCGCAGCCGACACACGGCGGAGCGCGCGCGCCGCGCGCCGCCGCCGCCCGCCGCGGCCCC
>CADCBS010000163.1:0-557 GCA_902799715.1 uncultured bacterium
TGTCGAGAGTTTCCGGCCATTCGTCGCCAACGTCCGCGAACTATTGCGACTGGAGCGCACGAGATTCATATCCGGCAGACCAAGGAAGCGCAAGCCTCCCGACATGACAGCCATCCTCCCTGGATTCGCCTTTTGACGGGAAACATCATCCTTCGGCTCCTCCAAGCGACCTTCAGCAAGGCCGCCATCCCCCCTCTTGCGAAAATCCGGGATAAGGGTGTAATTTGAAAAAACGCGCCGGGGAAACCGCGCCGGAACGGACCGCCGCCGGCGGCGCGCGGCGGCGGGGGCGGCGGGCGGACGCAAAAAAAGAAGCGGGAGCGGCGCATGCGCGCCCTCCCGCTTCCCTTGCTTTCGATCCGCGGATTACTTCGCGATGACGCGAGCCATCTCGAGGACCTTGTTCGAGTAGCCCCACTCGTTGTCATACCACGAGAGAAGCTTCACGAAGGTCGGATCGAGGCACATGGACTTGTCCGCGTCGAAGATCGACGTGCGGGCGTCGCCGCGGAAGTCGGTGGAGACCACCGCGTCCTCGGTGTAGCCCAGGATGCCCT
>CADCBS010000163.1:564-3114 GCA_902799715.1 uncultured bacterium
GGCTTCTCGAGCTCGGCCGTGAGGTCGACGATCGAGACGTCGCTCGTGGGAACGCGCATCGAGATGCCGGTGAGCTTGCCGTTGAGGTCGGGGAGGACCTTGCCGACGGCCTTCGCCGCGCCCGTCGAGGACGGGATGATGTTCTCGAGGATGCCGCGGCCGCCGCGCCAGTCCTTCTTGGACGGGCCGTCGACCGTCTTCTGCGTCGCCGTGGCGGCGTGCACCGTCGTCATGAGGCCGCGCTTGATGCCGAACTTCTCGTGGATGACCTTCGAGAGCGGCGCAAGGCAGTTCGTGGTGCAGGAAGCGTTGGAGATGATGTCCTGGCCCTTGTACGTCTCGTGGTTCACGCCGTAGACGAACATCGGGGTCGCGTCCTTGGAGGGAGCGGACATGATGACCTTCTTGGCGCCGGCCGCGATGTGGGCGCGCGCCTTCTCGTCCGTGAGGAAGAGGCCCGTGGACTCGACGACGATCTCGGCGCCGACTTCGTTCCACTTGAGGGCGGCGGGATCCTTCTCGGCCGTGAGGCGGATGGCCTTGCCGTCGACGACAAGGTTCGTGCCTTCGACCTTGATGTCGTGCTTGAAGATGCCGTGCACGGAATCGTACTTCAACATGTACGCGAGGTAGTCGGGATCGAGCAGGTCGTTGATGCCCACGATCTCGATGTCGTTCGCGAAGTTTTCGACCGCGGCACGGAACACCATGCGGCCGATACGGCCGAAGCCGTTTATGCCAACCTTGATAGCCATTTGTTTTTTCTCCTTTTGTTGCGGGGGCCAACCCGCGCGAGACGAGAAGTTTACAAAATCACCCCGCCGGAAGTCAAGGGCCGAAAAAACGCGATTTCCACTGTATAAGGAAAAGGCTCCCGCGGCTTTGCAACTGGCGGGGGATGATGGTATACTTGCGCGCGTAAACGGAAGACACTTCGATGGATCCACTTCTATACACCGCCATGGCCGCATGGGCCGCTTTCGCCGCAGGCGCGGCGTGGTGCGCGGCGTCGGCCGCGCAAGGGATGCTGCCCGCAGACGGCGGGGCGCCCCGCGACCTTGCGGGGGTGCCGCTGTCGTTCCGCATCCTGCTTCCGCTGGCGCCGGCGCTGCGCGGGCTGTCGGGGAGCGGATTCTTCGCCCGCGCCCGCGAAAGGATCGACGGCGACCTGGCGGCCGCCGGACTCGACGGCAAGATCGACAGCCGCGAAGCCGTGGCGCTGGCGTTCCTCTGCCCGGTGGCGCTGGGCATACCGTTCTGCGGACTCGTGGCGCTGGCGCGCACGATCGTCCCGGACGCCGTTCCGCGCTCCGTGGCGATCGCGCTGTGCGCGCTCGTGCCGCCGCTCCTCGCGCTCAGCCCGCGGCAGTGGATAAAGTCCGCCGTGAAGCGCCGCCACCTGTCGATAACGAAAGCGCTGCCGTTCGTGCTGGACCTGCTTACGCTGAGCGTGGAGGCCGGCATGGACTTCATGGCGGCGCTGCAGCGCTCGTGCGCCGTACGCAAGCGCGACGCGCTGAACGAAGAGCTGTCGCGCATGTCGCGCGAGATACTGGTGGGCACGCCGCGCCGGAAAGCGCTGCGCAACATGGCGCAGCGCGCGCGCCATCCCGACCTGAAGGCCGTCGCCACGGCGCTCATACAGTCGGACGAGCTTGGCGTGTCGATAGGCGCGATACTGCGCATACAGGCCGCGCAGATGCGCGAACGCCGGTTCGAGCGCGCCGAGAAGCTCGCAAACGAAGCGCCGGTGAAGATGCTCGGGCCGCTGATGCTCTGCATTTTCCCGGCGGTGTTCCTGATACTGCTGGGGCCGGTGATGGCGAAAGCCGCGCACGGCCTTTTCTGAGGAGCCGTAGATGACAGCAAACATCAGACTCGATGTCGTGAAGGGGCCGCTCGCCGGCAGGTCTTTCGAAGTGCCGCCGGGAGGCCTGCGGCTGGGGCGGCTCGCCGCGTGCGGAATATCGATACCGTCCGATCCGTCCATATCGCGCAACCACTGCCTTTTCGAAATCCGCGGCGGCACGGTGTTCGCGGCCGACCTGAACTCCGCGAACGGCACGCTGCTGAACGGCGAACCGCTGTCGGAGGCGCCGCTGCGGCCGGGCGACACGATAACGGCGGGCGAGACGGAGCTGCTCGCCGTCGCGGCGGGGGCGGACGAGCCTGCGGCGGCGGACGCCATCGCCGCGCCGGCCGGGCCGGGCGGCGGAAAGCTGTCGGTCGACCTGGGCTTCGGCAGGCAGGACGCGCCTGCGGCCGGCCCCGGCGACGCCCCGGCCCCAGGGAGGCGCACGAACATCGCCATCGCCGCAGCCCTGCTCCTGCTCGCCGCCGCGGCCGCGCTCATACTTTTCGCGCCGCCGCAAACCGAATCCGCCGGCGAAGGCGGGCGTCCCGATAGAAGCAGTATCCGCCGGCAGTATTGCTGATAATACCGAAGAACTTCTCACAGCCAAGATAATTGATCCAGGGATAGGGAGTCCGGGGCGTGTCAATGACATACTCGCGGGCCTTGTCGTCGAAGTGGCCGAATTTCATGGAGCA
>CADCBS010000164.1 GCA_902799715.1 uncultured bacterium
AATGCGCTGCCATCCCCCCGCGCTGCTGCGGGTGGCCCGAATGACTCGGCTTGTGGGATCGGAACGCCGCGTCCGCTTCGCCGTCAGAGGTTCTTGCGGTACATGAGCTTGTAGCGCGGAACGAGCAGGACGCATCCGAGGTGGCGGATGAACGTGCGCATCTCCTCGCACCAGAGGACCTGCGTCATCTTGCGGCACCGGGCCTAGGGCCGGGCAAGGACGATCGAGCGGCGGCGGGCGGCCCAGCAGAGGTAGGCCACGGTCACGAAGTAGCTGGCGGGCACGCGCGGACGCGCCCCGATCTTGACGGCGAGCAGCGTGGTCTTGCCGCCTAGCCCCATCGGGCCGATGCCGAGCGCGTTGGCCTCGCGCAGGATGCGCCGCTCCAGCTTCGCGAGCGCGGGAACGGGATTCGTGTCCGCGAGGTCGCGCAGCAGCTGGTGCTTCGCCTCTTCGTAGCCGGACGCCCGGTCGCCGCCGATGCACACGCCGAGGATGCCGGGGGCGCAGCCGTAGCCCTGCGCGCGCTGGACGGCGGTCAGCACGGCGCGTCGCACGCCCTCGAGGTCGCGTCCCGCGCCGAGGGCCGCGTCGGGCAGGGAGAACTGCATGGACATGTTCTCGCTCCCGCCGCCCTTCATGAGGAGGCGCACCCTGGAATCCGAGTCGAGCGTGTAGTGGACCACGGGCGCGCCGGGGCAGACGTTCGAGTCGATCGACTTCCCCGTCACGGCGTCGTTCGTGTTGCGCCGGAGCCAGCCCTTTTCGGTGGCGGCGGAGACGGCGGCGGCGATCCGCTCGGGCGTGACGGTGCGGCGGAGGTTCTCCGAGACGAGGAACGTGAGCGTGCCCGTGTCCTGGCAGACGGGCGTGCCGGCGGCACGGGCGAGCGCGACGTTCTTCAGGATCGTCTCCAGCACGAGGCGCGCGGAGGACCCCTTCGCCTCGCGGCGCAGGGCCGCGCGGAGGGCCCGTTCCGCGTCCTCCGGCAGGGAGCTCGACGTCTCGCGGATCAGCTCCGCAATGCGATTGACGACTTTCGTCATTATTTGCCCAGTTCCGCGGAACGGTCGGAGGCCGCCTTGAGGGTGGCGGCGACGACAGACGCGAAGTCGCTCGCGCGCAGCACGTCCATGCCCGCCGCGGTCGTGCCGCCGGGCGTGGCCACGCCGGAGATGAAGGTTTCAAGGTCGGCGCCGGACTGGCGCAGGTAGGCGGCCGTGCCGAGCATCGTCTGCTCCGCGAGGAGGCGCGCCGCGTCCGCGGGAAGGCCGAGCTTCACGCCGCCTGCGGCCATGGCCTGTTCCATGAACGCGAAGAACGCGGGGCCGCTGCCGGAGAGGGCCGTGACGGCGTCGAAGCACTTCTCGGGCAGCACGACGGTGCGGCCCGCACCGTTGAGGATCTTCGCGACGCGCTTGACGTCGGCGGGCGTGGCGTTCTTCGCGGGACAGATCGCGCACATGCCTTCGCGCGCGCGGAGCGCGAGGTTCGGCATCACGCGCACGAGGCGCACGTCGCGCCCGAGCAGCTTGCGGAGCGTGGCGAGCGACTTGCCGGCGGCGATGGAGACGACGAGCGTCTTCGCCGTGAGGAACGGCTTCACGTCGGCCGCGAGGGCGGCGAGGTCCTGCGGACGCACCGCGAGGAAGATCACGCGCGCGGCGCGCGCGACGTCCTTCGCGTCCGGCGTGACGCGCACGCGGCAGCGCTTCGCGATCTCCTTCGCGCGCGCGGGAACCTTCTCCGCCATCAGGACGGTCTGCGGGTCGAAGCCCGGCTGGCACGCGGCGGCCGCGAGGATGCCCTCGGCCATCTTGCCGGCGCCGAAAAATCCAAGAGTCGTTTTCATGGCGCACAGTATATCACATTTTGCTGGCCGTGTAGAGCGCATCCGCGCATTTCCATTGCCTCGTGGACGGAGATTTGGTATCATGGGCGCGTTTTCCATTCCAACCGATAGGCGGCAAACCGTGAAAAAGAACACACAGAAGAAATACGCGGTCGCGTGCGTGACCTCCATGGGCCTGCGCATCACCCCCGAAAACCGCATGGCGGTGCACAACTCCAACCGCTTCCTCCTCCAGGCGACGAGCGCCGAGACGAACGTGCTGAACGTGACGAGCTCGCTCGGACGCGAGTGCCTCGCGCTCACGCGCTTCGTCGAGGGCAGCCCGATGGCGGCCTTCATCAAGGCCCAGCTGCGCGCGCGCAACATCGCGTACGAGGCGAAGGAAGTGCCGCAGGGCGGACCCTGGGGCTACCGCCACCAGTTCAACATCGCGGACTCCGGCTTCGGCCTCCGCGCGCCGCGCGTGTGGAACGACCGCGCCGGCGAGGTCGGCCGCACGCTCGACCCGAAGGACTACGACGTCAAGCGCATCTTCGGCGACGAGGGCGTGGAGATCCTCCACCTCTCCGGCCTCATCGCCGCCATGAGCCCCGAGACGACCAAGTGCTGCCTCGCGATCGCCAAGGCCGCCAAGAAGTACGGC
>CADCBS010000165.1 GCA_902799715.1 uncultured bacterium
GAGTACTATCCGTCCGACCACTTCCCCGTCACGGCGGACATCGAACTATGAAATCAAGAAGTTGTAAGTTAACGTGCGGCAGACTCGCCGCGCTTGCGGCGATCTGTGCGGCGGCGGCCTCGGGAACGGGATCGGTCTTCGCCGCCGCGAGGGCGGCAAGCATACAGCAGCCATGTGCTGCCGCGCCGAAGTGCCGCTATGCGGGCGACGGATTGGCCGACGGGAGACCAGCGGCGCGCTGGCGCGGCTTCAACCTCCTTGAGATGTTCCACATGGGCCGCGGGGCGAAGCCGGGCGAATTCCTAGAGAGCGACTTCAGGATGATGCACGAGTGGGGCTTCAACTTCGCGCGCCTTCCGATGGACTATCGGTTCTGGATTGTGGACGGCGACTGGAACAGGATTGACGAATCGGCAGTGGCGCACATCGACCGCGCAATCTCGCTCGGGCGGAAGTGGGGCGTGCACGTGCAGGTGTGCATGCACCGCTGCCCCGGCTACACGGTGGCGCGTCCGCGCGAGAGCCGCGACCTCTTCACGGATCCAGAGGCGCAGCGCGTGTGCGCCATGCACTGGGCCTATTTCGCGAAACGCTGGAAGGGCATTTCGAACGAGGCGCTAAGCTTCAACCTCTTCAACGAGCCGCCGAACGTCTCCGAGGAGAAGTATGCGCCGGTGGTCAGGCTGCTGGTGGACGCAATCCGCCGCGAGGATCCTAAGCGCTTCATAATTCTTGACGGCATTGCATGGGGGCAGCGTCCGCTCAAGGCGGCGTACGGCCTTGCCGGCGTGGGACAGGCCACGCGCGGCTACGAGCCGTCGAGCGTGAGCCACTATCTGGCGCCGTGGGTGGGCACGCCATCGGCGAAGCCGGTGTGGCCGCTGCAGCTCGACGCACCGGCGGGCATACTCGCTGGCACGGGCAAGCGGGAGCTGCGCGCGCCGCTAGAGGTGCGCGACCTGCCGCCATGCCGCGTAGCGGTGCGCTGGGGACGCGTTTCTGGAGAGGTGAAGGTGCTCTTCACGGCCGACGGGCGCACCGTGGCGGAGGCTGTGTTCGATCCGAAGTCTGGCGCGCCAGGATGGGATGCCGTAAAGTACTATCCTCAGTGGCGCATACACCAGGGCTCCTACACGCACGCGACGGAGTTCGAGCTGTCCGCCAGCGCGCGGTGTCTGGCCGCCGAGGTCGCGTCGGGCGACTGGATCGACTTGGCGTCGCTCACGTTCACTGCGCAGGACGGAAGAAAGGCCGAGCTGCATGTGAGCCGCAACTGGGCCAGGCCACGCAACTTCAGCCAGAGGTTCGCTGGATTCGACGCGAAGGAGAATTTCGTGCCGGCGGACGCATCGCGTCCGCGCCGCTACGCCGATCCCGGACGCGAATACCTCTACAGGAGGATGTTCGTGCAGTGGGACGAGGCGCTTGCAAACGGCACCTTCGTGATGGCCGGCGAGTTCGGCGTGTGGAAGATGACGCCGCACGACATTGCACTAGACGTCATTGAGGACTATCTTTCGCTCTGGAAGGAACGCAACATGGGCTGGGCGCTTTGGAACCTGCGTGGAGATTTCGGCATTCTCGATTCAGGGCGCGCCGATGTGAAATACGAGGACTACAAGGGCCACAAGCTCGACCGCAAGCTCCTTGAACTCCTTCGGCGCTACTGAGTTTGTCGCCCACTAACCCATTACTTTTTCGTACCCCATTACGATTGACAAATCATAGAAGGATGTGCTATCATACCGCCCATCTTCTTTGGGAGACCAACGACGTTGAACGGTAAATCGCAAATGACGCCATTGAGAAGGCAAGGAACGGCATCGAAAACGACGCCGCGTATAACCACGCACAGACGCCCCGTGGCGCGTCCGCGCATGGCGTTGCACTACTCCCCGAATTTGAGACACGGTAAAAGGTAGTCTTGCTGTCTCCTTTCTGTCATGGAAAGGAGACAAATGACACAGCAAAACAATGGACAACTTGGCGATTGGGCTCTCCAGTGCGCACAAGCCAAACCAATCGAAATCGCGACAAAGATCGCATGCCTTGAATTATTCAGGCAGGGCAACGGGTATCGGAAAGCGGCCAAGATGCTCGGGCTAAAGCAATACACCGTAAGGGACTGGCTCAGGCGTTTCAAGTCTGGCGACGTGTCGTGGTCGACAAGTGACGGGCACTCCCATTACAGATGCGCCGAGGCGAAGGATTTGGTACAATACCGCCATGAAATCGAAGCGTTCATCTCAGGCCGTGGAAAGGATACTGCGTGCGACGGATCCGGCGTCGGTTCCGGGCGACCTGTCCGCGGAGGAGAAAATCAAGTGGCTGGAGGCGCAGAACCACCTGCTGCGGTTCCACTATACTGCGCTGGTGGAGCATGCGAGCGGATTCTCTCCGGAGGAGTTCGCAAAAAAAAAGAGC
>CADCBS010000166.1 GCA_902799715.1 uncultured bacterium
GTCGCCCAAGCGTCGTTCCCGCGCGATGTCTCTCGACATCGCTTACAGCGCGCGTTGTCCCAACGCGCCGCGGCGGCTTGAGACAAGCCGCCCTACCGGGCCACCGCGTCCCTGGTAGGGCGCGTTGTCCCAACGCGCCGCGGCGGCTTGGGGTCAAGCCGCCCTACCGGTTCGCCGCATCATGGTAGGGCGCGTTGTCCCAACGCGCCGCCCACCGCGCCGCCCAAAAATCGCGCGCGCTCGCGTCGTCGCGGCGGGTGGCTCCGCATCGCCCGCCTTGCTCCGCCGCTCGCGCTATTGCTCCGCCCCTTGACCGCGCGGTCCTGCGGAGCGAGCGAGGCGGAAGCCCCAGCCCTTGGAGCGGGTGCCGGTATCGCACCCGTGGCGGGAGGCGGAACGGCAGTCCTGCTCGTCGTAGTACCAGCCGCCGCCGCGCAAGACACGGTAGTCACGGTAGCCGCCCGAAGCTGTACCGGCAGGATCAGTCACGCTACCACCGGGATATGCTCCGTACAAATCGCTGCACCACTCCCATACATTCCCGTGCATATCGTAAAAGCCCCATGCGTTCGGACTCTTCTGCCCGACAGGATGCGTTTTGAAACCGCTATTAACGTTATACCACCCCATGGAATCGAGATCGCCCGTCCCGGCAAACGCGCCGGCAGACCCTGCCCGGCAGGCGTATTCCCATTCCGCTTCCGTTGGCAAGCGCGCTTCTCCGCCGAATTGGCGTTCCGCTTCCGCATTCACCTTGCGGATGAACTCTTGGCAGTCCTTCCACGAAACGTTTTCCACAGGCAGATTGTCGCCCTTGAAACCTGACGGATTGCTCCGCATCACGCTTTCCCACTGCGCTTGCGTCACTTCGTATTTGCCAAGCCAGAATCCTTTCGTCAGCGTAACACGATGCTGCGTTTCCCAATGCCAGCGGCCTGTCTCGGACTCCGGGCTTCCCATCGTGAAACTCCCCGGCGCGACGTATATCATTTCCATCGTCGCTCCGTCGGGAAGCCTCAGCGTCATCATTTCGCCCTGCTTTGGCCATTTGGCTTCTGCGGCTTTGCGCTTCTCCTCCGACAACTGTTTTTCCCTCGCCTCCGCAGCGGCTTTTTCGGATTCAATACGCTTTTTCTCCGCAGCAAGTTGCACCTTGGCCGCCTCCGCAGCGGCCTTTTCCAATTCAAGGCGTTGCCTTTCCGCAGCCAGTTTCGCCCTCTCCGCCTCCGCAGCCGCTTTTTCGGATTTGATGCGTCTCTTCTCTGCGGCAAGTCGAGCCTTCTCCGTCTCCGTAGCCGCGTTTTCCGATTCGATGCGCTTGTTCTCCGCGGCCAGTTTCGCCCTCTCCTCCTCCGCAGCCAGCTGTTTTATCCTCGCATCCGCCTTTTCTTTTTCCGCGGCCAGTTTTGCCCTCTCCGCCTCCGCCGCCGCTTTTGCAGAATCGCTGAGTCTCTTTTCCGATTCGAGTTTCGCGACTTTTTCATCGTAGGCGCGTCTCGCTTCCTCGGCGCGGCGACGCTGGCCTTCGTCGTGTTTTCTCCAGCCGTACCATCCTCCGAGAACCGCCACGGCCAACGCGGCCGCACCTGCAAGCATAAGTCCCGTCTTGGGCTTGACTTGCTTCACGTATATTTCATCCGCAGGCGGCTGTTGCGCGGCGGTATGCCCGCCGTTGCCAGTTCCGAGAACGCCCTCTACATGTTCTGCACGGCCAAAACCGCTTCCCTCTATCACCGCCATGCAGCTTGCCGGACGGTCTTCCGGCTTTTTCGCAAGCCCAGCCATCACGCCTGCGGCGATCGGCGTTCCCTCCGGCAGCGGCTCCGGCGAATCGTTGTCTATCTGGTATTCCACCTGTCCGCGCACGAACGGCGGTTCGCCTTTCATGCACTCGTACGCCATCGCCGCGAACGAATAGACGTCCTGCGCCGGTTTCGGGGCGCGGCCGTGCAGCTGTTCCGGCGACATGTAGAGAAGCGTTCCGCCGGACGATCTGCCGGTCACGCGCGTCATCGTTTCGCGTATCTCGCGCGCTATGCCGAAATCCAGGACGAACGGAACGCCGTCATTGCGGATCAGCACGTTTCCGGGCTTTATGTCGCGGTGGACCACCTTCTGCGAATGCGCGTAGTCTATGGCGGCGGCGACGGGCTTCAGCAGGATTGCTGTTTCTTCGGCGGAGAGTTTGCCCCAGTCGGCAAGACAGTTCGAGAGGGTTTTCCCTTCAATGTAGTCCATCACGATGAAAGGATTGCCGCCGTTTTCCTCGAATGCGCGTATCTGCACGATGTTCGTGTGGACAAGTTTCATCGCCATCAGCGCTTCGCCC
>CADCBS010000167.1 GCA_902799715.1 uncultured bacterium
TTTCGCGATAAAGATGCTGCCGTCCGTTCTTGCGTCGGACAAGCGCGCGTACCGCCAGCTGAAGGAAGAGGCCTTGATGGCCATGAAGCTGACACATCCAAACATCGTCACGCTTCGCGCGTTCGAGGAAAACGGCGGCAACCCGTTCCTCGTGATGGACTATGTCGATGGCGAGACGCTTGGCGATCTGCTTGCCGACAAGGGCAAACTCTCCGCCGGAGAAACGGCAGTCCTTCTGAAGCCCGTCGCCGCCGCTTTGGACTACGCGCATTCGCAGAAGGTGGTCCACCGCGACATAAAGCCCGGAAACGTGCTGGTCCGCAAGGACGGCGTTCCGTTCGTCCTGGATTTCGGCATCGCTCGCGAGATACACGAAACGATGACGCGCGTGACCGGCAGATCGTCCGGCGGAACGCTGCTCTACATGTCGCCGGAACAACTGAACGGCGCGTCTCCGAAACCGGCGCAGGACGTCTATTCGTTCGCGGCGATGGCGTACGAGTGCATGAAAGGCGACCCGCCGTTCGTGCGCGGCAACATTGAACACCAGATAGAAAACAAGCCGCCGGAGCCGTTGCCGGGCGGGACGCCGATTGCCGCAGGCGTGATGGCGGGACTTGCGAAAAAGCCGGAAGACCGTCCGGCAAACTGCATGGCGGTTATAGAGGGGAACGGTTTTAGCCGTGAAGAACGTGCAGAACATGTAGATGGCGTTCTCGGAACGGGCAACGGCGGGCAAGAGGAGCGCAAAGACAGTGGCGTCCTCGTCGCTGCTTCCGCGCTCGTCATCTGCCCGGTATGCGGCAAGAAGAACCATCCCGAAGACACTTTCAAATGCCGCGAGTGCGGACGCGACAATCTCTGCCTAAAACATCAGGACGAGAAAACATTCCTTTGCGCAGACTGCATTGTAGCGCGTAGAGCCGAAGCCAATCGCAAAGCAGAGGCCGAGCGCTTGGCCCAGGAAAAGGCCGAAAGCACGGCAGGCACAGGCACAGTCAAGACACTCATCCTTCCCGGCGGCGCAAAGATGGATATGATATACGTCGCGCCGGGGAGTTTCATGATGGGAGGCCCCGAGTCGGAAAAGGGGCGCTACAAAGACGAAACGCTGCATCGCGTGACGCTGACGAAAGGTTTCTGGCTGGGCAGGTATCCAGTCACGCAATTGCAATGGAAGAGCGTGATGGGGACCAATCCGTCGTATTTCCAGCCGTCGTTTTTGTCAAAGATTTTCCTGACTGATACAGGGGTGTATGAACGGCGTCCTGTGGAAAACGTTTCGTGGAACGACTGTCAAGAGTTCATCCGCAAGGTGAATATGTTAGCGAGATCCCGATTCGGCGGAGAAGCGCGTCTGCCAACGGAAGCGGAATGGGAATACGCCTGCCGGGCAGGGTCTGTCGGTGCGTTCGCCGGTACGGGCGATCTCGATTCCATGGGGTGGTATGGCTTTTGTGGTATGGGGAATAGTAGCCCCAAAACGCATCCTGTCGGGCAGAAGAGTCCGAACGCATGGGGCTTTTACGATATGCACGGGAATGTATGGGAGTGGTGCAACGATAGGTACGGAGCATATTCCGGCTACAGCGTGACGGATCCTGCCGGTGCGGTTTCGGGCGACCTCCGTGTCTTGCGCGGCGGCAGCTGGTTCAACCGCGCGCGGTACTGCCGTTCCGCCTCCCGCGGCGGGAACTCTCCCAGCTACCGCTGCAGGTCCATCGGCTTCCGCCTCGCTTGCTCCGCAGAACCTGACGGTCAAGGGGCGGAGCAATAGCGCGAGCGGCGGAGCAGGGCGGGCGAGGCGGAGCCGCCCGCCGCTACGACGCGAGCGCGCGCGATTTTTGTGCGGCGTGTTACAGAGCGGCGCGTTGTGACAACGCGCCCTACCAGTGACGCGGGGAATGTTGCCATTGTGAAAATGTTGCCAATATCCAATTCCAATTTCCAATAGACCGGCACGGACATTCTACACGTTCTACACGGCCAATTACACGGCCAATCGGATTTCATCCGCACCGTAATCTCATTTTTTGGGTTGGGACGCGGGATTGGTAGGGCGGCTTGTCCCAAGCCGCCGCGGCGCGTTGGGACAACGCGCGCTGTAAGCGATGTCGAGAGACATCGCGCAGAGATGACGCTTGGGCGACCGATAGCGGCGAGCCGGAGGGGAAACCGCGGCGCGGGGCCAAGCCCCTTG
>CADCBS010000168.1 GCA_902799715.1 uncultured bacterium
GGGCGGCGGGATCACGAACCGCGGCACGGGCGGCGCGAAGGCGTCCGGCGCCGCCGGCATCCTGGAATCGCTGACAGCCGAGGGGCTGGCCGCGCTGAAGGACTACGTCACCGGCAGGAAGACCGGCACGGTGACGCTCCAGAAGAAGGACGGCTCGACCGTGCAGGCGGAGTGCAAGGACGGGAGCTGCACGTTCTCGGACGGAACGACCGTTACCGCCGCAGACTGCGAGAACTGTACGGCAAAATGACCGACGAGACCGTACAGCGCAGGCGCGGCCGCCCGTTCCGCAGCTTCGGCCCGGATGCCGTGAAGCCTCCGGCCGTTGACCGCGCGAACGGGCGACGCTGCGCCGCGTGCCCGAAGAACCCGGACGGCACGTTCTGCTCGATCCAGGCGCGCCGCGTCCAGCCGGGTGCGCCCGCCTGCCCTTACGGCGTCGTCCTCATCCAGGCCCAAAAACAGGCCGACCGCCGCGCTGGACGCGGATAGGCCGTTTTGATATACTGCTTGCGTGGTTCCCTTTCGTAATCCACGCCGCCACGCCGGAGGCCAGCCCAGGCCGCAGATGGCGTGGCCTTTTTTATCCCAGCGCCTCGACCGCGGGCGACGCCTTGGCGATGATCTCGTCCTCGATCGCCTCGAACGAGTAGCGGTCGGTGATCCGCGCGCCCATGGAGTGGCCGAGGACGGCCCTCGTGGCCTCCAGGCCGAACTTCCGCCGGACCTCCGTGGCGAAGGCGTGGCGGAGCCGGTTCGCGCCCCAGGGGTCGATTTTCGCGCGCAGGCACGCGGCGTATATCGTCTTGGAGTAGCTGCACGTGTCCCAGTGGTCGCGCGGCTTGCGCGTCGCGTGCGGATCCGCGCGGCTGTAGTTCTCGTCACGGCAGGGGTAGAACGGGCTAGTCCGCCTGCTCCGCAGCTCGGCGATGCGCTCGGCGGTGGCCGCGACGGGCGAGAACGGGTACTCCGTCGAGCGGTGGCGCTCCAGGATGGCGCGCGCCCTCGGGCCGATGAGTATCACGCGGGGCTGCCCGAGTTCGCCGCGCCAGTCGTTCTTGTGCCCGCTCGGCCTGTAGACCCACGGCGTCGCGGACGTGTCGATGTCCTGCCACCTCATGCCGCACAGCTCGGCCGGCCGCATCCCGGTCAGGCGGTGCACCTCCACCATGTCGGCCGTGTTCGGCACCATGCACGCCTGGGCCGCCTTCACCGCCTCGGCTCCCACGGGGCGGACGGGCTCCGTCTCGCGCGCCTCGGAGCGGTTGCGCTTGAGCGGGCGCACCTGCGACAGCTCCGCCTTCACGGCGGCGCGGACGAGCCCTTCGTCGAGCGCCCACGGCATCATGCGGTTCGTGATTATGCCGATGTAGCGGTTCACGGTGACGCGGGCGACGCCGGAGCGCACGAGCGCGTCACGTACGGCGAGCATGTCGGTGTGCACCAGCTCGCCGACCGGACGGCTGCCGAACAGCTCGCGGAACATCCTCACGGCGCAGGCGCAGTTGGAGCACTCGCTGCCGCCCCTGTAGTACGTCGCGGCGTGCCGAATGAAGGCGTCGCAGAGCTCGTCCACGGTCCTTGCGTCCGTCGGCGCGTCGCGTCTCTGGCGCGTCGCGTCCTCCCACAGCCGGTGGGCCGCCTCGATGGCCATTTCCTTTGGCCGGTCGTCCCTCATGGCGTGGTCGCTTCCTGGGGCGCAGAGCGGGTGCTTGTGACGCTTGTCCTCTCCCGGCAAACGCCCATCCCAGCACCAATATCCATTGTTGCTGTACACGGAGCCGCGCATTTTGCGGCAGTCGTTCCTGTTCACTTCATTTTACCCTAAAGTGCCCTAAAACCGGAACAAAGTCTCAGGGCCTGGCTTCGGAAACTGCACGGCAATGCAGTATTTGCAATGGTCGGACCGAGGGGATTTGAACCCCTGACCTTTTGCACCCCAAGCAAACGCGCTACCAGGCTGCGCTACGGTCCGAAAACGGAGTATAGTATATCACAATCCCCCGCTGCGGTAAAGGGGGCAATTTCACAATTCGCGCGCGCGGAAAGGCCACGTCTATTCCTCGAAGGTGATCCGCCACTTGAAGAACATCTTCGACGGAGGGTTGTCGTCGACGAGGTGCCAAGTACCGTCCGATTTCTCGTACGCCATCGGGACGAGCTTCGCGTCAGACCAGTCCGCGAGGTCTTCGGTGGC
>CADCBS010000169.1 GCA_902799715.1 uncultured bacterium
CGCGCGCTTCGCCGAGGCGGCGGCCGCCGCCTCGGCCTCTGCGGCGCGGCGCCCCGCTTCGTCCGCGGCCGCCGCCTGGCGGTCCAGCTCCTCCGCCAGCGCCTCCATCGTCTCGGCCGCGCGCTCGCGGCGCGCGATCTCCTCTTCGGCCCTGTCGGCGGCGTTCTTCGCGCGCACACGGTCTTTCGGTCCGGAATACCCCTGCGCGCGCTTTCCGCCGAGCATCGCCGAAAACATGTCCGCCGGGGTCCCCGCCGCCGCGGCTTCCGCCGGGACGGCCTCTTCCGCCGCCGGACGCGCCGGCTTCGCGGAGGGAGAATCCGGGACGAAGCCGTCGAGCGCCGACCAGGGCGTGTCTCTGGAGCTGTTCTTCTTCATCGGCAAAAAAGGCGCGGAGACGAGTCCGCGCCTTTTCCTGCAGCCGCAAGATGCGGAACTTACTTCACGCACTCCTTGCAGGCCTTGCAGAGCGTAAGCTTGGCGACAGTCTTGGCCGGGTACTTCTGCATCTGCTTCGTGAAGGGGTTGATGGCCTTGCGGGCCGCCCTTTTCACCTTCTTGATCTTGCCGATGCCGGGAATCATGAGACCGGTATCGAGCTTGGCGCCGGCGTAGACGATCTCGATCAGACGGTCGTACGCGGCTCCGGCCTGGGCCTTGGTGATGCCGGCGGATTCGGCGATGTCGGCGAGAATTTCGCCCTTGGTCTTGGGAACAGGCTTCTTGGTTGCCATTTGTGTACCTCGGTTTTGTTGTTTGAATGCGGAAGACGCTCCGCAAAACGCCTGTATAATAGCGGTTTTGCCGCATGAATGCAAAGGAAAAAAGCGTATACGCGGCAAAAATCGCGTTTTGCCGCGCAAAAAGGCTGTTTTAAAGGCCTCCGGACGGCTTGCGCAGGCGCGACGGGGCGCGGTTCAGGCGCGCGGGACTATAGCGAAGCCGGGATCTTTCAGCCCGACCTCTTCCGGCGAAAGGCCGCAAAGTTCGTGGGGGAAGACTATCCATCCGTCGCCGTCCTCGACCGCATGGTAGTCGGGCCTGCCGTCCGTCTTGTTCTTCCCGGGCTTCCAGTGGACGCACGCCACGCGCACTTCGGCGCCGAGCGCGGAAAGCGCGCGCCTCACGGCCTGCGCGGTGAGCCCGGTGTCGAACACGTCGTCCACCACGAGGACCCTGTCGCCGGCCTCCACCATCCCGCGCACGGCCTGCAGATCCACCGAAACCCCGCCGGAGTTGTCGCCGATTCCGCCGTACGACGAGCACTTGAGCGGGAAATGGCGCATCTCCCAGCCGCGGTACGAAAGGTATTCGTGCACGGCGGCGGCCGGCGCGGCGCCGCCGCGCCACAGCCCCGCCAGCACGTCCGGGCGCCAGCCTGACGCGTACACGGCCTGCGCGAGCCTCCACGTCTGGCGCAGATACGTGTTGGCGTCGAGATACGTCTTCCCTCCGCCGGAGCTCATCGCGCATCCTCCGCCGCTTCGCTCTCCATGAGTATCGTGCACGGGCCGTCGTTCAGCAGCGACACCTGCATCGACGCGCCGAAGCGCCCGGTCCCCACGCGCTCCGCGCCCAGCGCCGCGCGCAGAAGCTCCACGCAGCGCATGTACAGCGGTTCGGCCGTCTCCGGGCGCGCGGCGTTCGAGAAGCCCGGCCTGTTGCCGTGCGACAGGTCGGCGTACAGCGTGAACTGCGACACAACTATCGCCGACCCGCCGACGTCCGCCACGGACCTGTTCATCGCCCCGGCCGCGTCTTCGAATATGCGCAGCTTCAGCAGCTTCGCGCATAGTTTCTCCGCCTGCGCCGCCGTGTCGCGCGGCGCCACGCCGCAGAACACCAGCAGGCCCGGGCCTTCGAACGACGACACCGTTTCGCCGTCAACGGCGACCGACGCGCGCGAAACGCGCTGCACAAGGAATCTCACCGCCCCACCAGCCTTTCGCAAAAACCGCAGGCGGCGAAGAGCGCCGCCGCCTCCAGCACCCCGAAAAGGAAATGCGTCTTCCCCGCCTCGCGCTCGAAGCCGCGCCACTCCGGATCGCCGCGCGACGCGCGGAATTCGCGGAACGCGCGCCGCACCGCCCGCACGGCGGGCGGCAGCGCGAGAAGCGGAAGCAGAAGCGCCGGCTCGCGGAACGCTGCCGCCGCGGCCGCCGCCGCGGCGAACGGCGCCGCCATCAGC
>CADCBS010000170.1 GCA_902799715.1 uncultured bacterium
CCGCGCGCAACGCGGAGGACCTGGCCGCGCGGCTCGGGACCGTGCGCGCGGCGCTGGCCGCCGCAGAGGCGGAGGACGGCGGCGACGGCGCGAAGCGCGACGCCCTGGGCCGCGAGCTGGAGACCATGGCGGCGCGGCGCGACGAACTGATTTCCCGGACGGACGGCATGGAAAGCGAACTGCGCCGCCTGGAGGAGGCGAGCGGCGAGGAGTCGCGCCGCCTGACCGAGCGGCGCATCGCGGCGAGCCAGATGGAAAGCGAGATGGAGTTCACGTCGCGCCAGGCGGAGTCCGTGGAGAAGCGACGCGGAGAGCTCGAGAGCGCCGCAGGCGCGCGCGAGGACAGCATCGCCGGGTACGAGGAATCCATACAGAAGCTCCAGGACGAGAGCGCGCGGCTGGAGGAGTCGCTGGAGCCGCTGAAGGAGCGCGCCGCCGCCATCCACGCCAAGGAGGGCGAAGAGCGCGCGGCGCGCGCGGCCGCCATGGAGGCGCAGTCCGCGGCCGAGGCCGCGGCCGCGCGGGAGCGCACGAGGATCGAAGGCGCGCGCGAACGCAAGGCGAAGCTGGAGGTCGCCGCCGCCGAGGCTTCCATGCGCAGGCAGAACGTGTACGAGCGCCTGCTTTCCGAATACGGGATCGCGGCCGACAAGCTGCAGCGCGAGCCGGACCCGGAATGGCCGCGCGGCGGCCCGCCGCCGGAAAACGAGCTGTCCGCGCGCGTGGAGAGGCTTTCGGAGGAGATACAGGCGCTCGGCCCCGTGAACATGGTGGCCATCGACGAGTTCCGCGAGCTGGAGGAGCGCTACGCGCGCGAAAAGGCGCAGGAGGCCGACCTGCTCGCCGCGAAGGAGCGCATACTGCAGCTGATCGCCAACCTGAACGACACGTCGGGCCAGATGTTCCGCACCACGTTCGAGAAGGCGAACGAGAATTTCCGCACGATGTTCACCAAGCTGTTCAACGGCGGCGAGGCGCGGCTCGTGCTGCTGGAGAACGCCGAAGACCCGCTCGACGCCGGCATCGACATCATCGCGCGCCCGCCGGGGAAGCGCCCGCAGTCCGTGACGCTCCTTTCGGGCGGCGAGCGCACGATGACGGCCGTGGCCCTGCTTTTCGCGATTTTCATGATCAAGCCCGCGCCGTTCTGCATGCTGGACGAGCTGGACGCCGCGCTGGACGACTCCAACATCGGGCGCTTCGTGCAGGCGCTGAAGGACTTTCTCGACCGCTCGCAGTTCCTGATAATCACCCACAACCAGCACACGATCGCGGGGTCGGACCTGGTGTACGGCGTGAGCCAGCAGGAGAAGGGCGTGTCGCGCATAATCTCGATGCGGCTCACCGACATCGGGGTGAAACCGCCGCCGGACGACGCCCAGCCGCCCGCGGCGAAGGAGAAGACTTCCGGCCGGCGCGCCGGAAACGGAGAACAACAAAAGGAAGGATGACGAAATGGCCGGAGTATACACCTGCAGCGACCTGCACAAGGGCCAGAAGCTCCTGATAGACGGAGCTCCCTGGGAAATAACTGAATTCAGCTTCGCCAAGCCCGGCAAGGGCCAGGCGATATACAACTGCAAGCTCAAGAACATGCTCACGGGCACCACGATGTCCCGCTCGTACCGCAGCGGCGACAAGTTCGACAAGCCCGACCTGCAGCAGCGCGACGTGACGTATTCGTACGACGACGGCACGGCGTTCGTCTTCACCGACGACAACTTCGAGGAGATCCGCGTGTCGGCCGACGTGATGGGCGACAACAAGTACTTCCTCATGGACGAGATGCAGGTGTCCGCGCTGTTCTTCGACGACAAGGTCATCGGCATCGAGCTTCCCAAGCTCGTGGAGCGCAAGGTGATCAAGGTCGAGCCCGGCGTGAAGGGCAACACCGCCAGCGGCTCCGTGACGAAGCCCGCCACCGTGGAGGGCGGATTCCAGCTCGCCGTGCCGCTGTTCATCAACGAAGGCGACGTGATCCGCATCCAGACCGAGACCGGCGAGTACAACGACCGCATCTCCACGCGCTGACGCGCCCGCATCCCGTCCGCCGGCCGCGGACGCGCACCGCCCCGCG
>CADCBS010000171.1 GCA_902799715.1 uncultured bacterium
GAGGTCGATGCCGCCGGCCTTCTTGATCGCCGCCTCGTAGGACTTCACTTCCTTCCGCCAGTCCTTCGCGAGGCCGTTCAGGACGTGCGTGTTCTTCTTCACGATGTCAATGTGGTTGAAGAGGTTCTTGTCCATGAAGTAGCGGTAGCTCTGGTCGTGCGTGGGCGGCAGGCCCAGGTACTCGTCGAGATTCCAGCTCTTCGCCTTCTTGAAGCTGATCTTCCCGGCGGCGCAGTCCTTGGCGAGCGCCTGGTACATGGGCACCGGCGTGGAGCCCGTCGCGAGGCCCAGCACGGCGGCCGGCTTCGCCTTGAGCAGGGCGGCCACGAGGTCGGCCGCCTTGCGGCTCGCCTCTTCTTTTGTCTTGCAGATGATGATTTCCATTTCTTTCTCCTTTGTTGGTGGGGTTGTTTGAGTTTATGAAAGCGATGCGCGCATCGCGGCGCGGTCGGCCGCGACGCCGGTCCAGAGCTCGAACGACTTCGCGCCCTGTCCCACGAGGAAGTCGAGTCCGTCCGTGGCGGTGGCGCCCGCCGCGCGGGCCGCAGCCGCCGTGGGCGGGAACGTCACGGTTGGCACGATGTCAAGCACGAACTGCCCGGGGTGGAAGCACGCGGGCGGCAGCGCGCTCGGCTCGCCGGGGTGGAGGCCCATGGGCGTCGCGTTCACCACGAGCTCCGCCTGCGTGGCCGCTGCGCCCCAGTCGGGTCCGCACACCTCCACGCGCGTGCCGAGTCCGAGGGCGTTCAGCTTCTCGGCGAGCGCCGACACGCGCGCGGCGTCGAGGTCGGCGAGGACGAGCGACGCGGCCTTCTCGTAGCAGCACGCCGTGGCGAGCGCGCTTCCCGCGCCGCCGCAGCCAACGATGAACACGCGCTTCCCCGCGAGCGCGAAGCCGTGTCCGGCAAGGCCTTCCACGAAGCCGATCACGTCCGTGTTGTAGCCGGTGATCGTGCCGTCCTGCTCGAACTTGAGCGTGTTGCACGCGCCGTAGCGCGACACGCTCGCGTCCACGTGGTCGAGAAGCGGAATCACGGCAAGCTTGTGCGGCACGGTCACGTTGAGGCCGGCGTAGCCCTCGCGCTGCTTCTCGCGCACGAACGACTCCACGTCCTCCGGCGCCACGTCGAACTTCTCGTACGTACCGTCGAAGCCGATTGCCTCGAAATTGGCCGCGTGCATCTTCGGCGACAGCGAATGCGCCACCGGATGTCCGATTACCGCGAATTTCACACTCATGGCACGATCCCCCTCACAGTTTGGCGAATTCTTCCCAGCCCTTGCGGACGGGCGGGCCGTCGAGCAAGGCGTTGGCGGCGTCGTTGTCCGTAAAGCGGAGCTTCTCCCGGTCGAAGGACAGGACGGGCGCCGCGAGCCGCTGCGCGAGCGCGCCGAGCGCGAGCACCTCCGAAAGCGGACCGGCCACGGAAAAGTCGCTGTTCGCCTTCTCCTCGCCCTTCACGGCCTTGATGAAGTTGAGGTAGTGTCCGCTGCTGCCCTTCGGGAAGTCGCGCATCCGCTTCCTGACCGCCGGGTCGCGCGGATCCGCGCCGGCCACCACCTGCAGGGCCGCGCCGTGGCTCGTGCGCGCGAACACGCGCCCGTCGGCGAGATACAGCTCCGCCCCCACGTCCTTGCGCCGCCACCTCCTGTCCGTGACCTTCTCCGGCATCGCAGGAAAGTTGCCGGCGCCGTCGCTCCACTCGAGCGTGCATTCGGGAAGACCCGGCCCGCGCGCGGGGAACACGTAGCGGATCGTGGAGGCCATGGGGTAGACGACCGGCGTGCGGCGGTCGTTCTTCACCGTCTCGATGCGACACGGGAGCCCGAGCTTCAGGAACTCGTGCGCGGCGTCGAAGATGTGCGCGCCCCAGTCGCCGAGCGCGCCGGTGCCGTATTCGTAGAAGCAGCGCCAGTCGCCGTTGATGAAGTTGTGGTTGAACGGACGGAACGGGCGCTGCGAGAGCCACTGGTCCCAGTCCATCTCCGCCGGCTCCGCCTCCTCGCCCGGCATCTCCGCGAGCGTG
>CADCBS010000172.1:0-1470 GCA_902799715.1 uncultured bacterium
GCCTTCGCGAGGCCGACGATGTAGGGTACGTTCTCGGTGCCGGCGCGGCGTCCGCTTTCCTGGTGTCCGCCGAGCATGAAGGGCTTCAGCTTCGTGCCGCGGCGGATGAAGAGGGCGCCGACGCCCTTTGGCGCGTGGAACTTGTGTCCGCTTACGGCGAGCAAATCCGCCGGAACCTGCTGCATGTCGATCGGGACCTTGCCGGCCACCTGGACGGCGTCCGTGTGGAAGGTGGCGCCGTATTCCTTGGCGATTTCGGCGGCTTCGCGCACGGGGAAGATCGTGCCGGTCTCGTTGTTGGCCCACATGACGGAGACGAGTGCGTTCTTCGTGTCCTTCAATTCGGCGCGGAGCTGGTCGAGGTCGAACTGGCCTACATGGTTGACGGGCAGTTCCACCACGGTGTGTCCAAGCGCCTTGAGGCGGCGCGAGGGCTGGAGCACGGCGGGGTGTTCCACGGCGGTGGTGACCATCTTCATGTCCTTGCCGAACCAGTCGGCCGTGCCGCGGATGGCGGTGTTGTCCGACTCCGTGGCGCACGAGGTGAAGAAGACCTCGTCCGGAGAACAGTTGAAGAATGCTGCCACCTGTTCGCGCGCCTGCGCGACGTATTTGGCGACTTGTCCGCCAAAGGCGTGCATCGACGATGGATTGCCGTACAGCTCGCCGAAGAAGGGCATCATCGCCTCTCGCACCTCGGGCGCGACCTGCGTGGTGGCGTTGTTGTCGAAATAGACGGTTTTGTTCATGGTACCTGTTACCTCAGGGCGCATATTCTACCATATCTGCGGACTTCTGGCACGCTGGTGATGTATTTTTCGGGCAGGAAGCGGAATGCGCGAAAATCTGATATAATACTAACTCCGCTTTTCAGAAAGGAAAATAGATGTACAAGGAAAAGTTCAACCTGACGGGCCGGACGGCGTTCGTCACAGGAAGCGCCCGCGGCATTGGGCGCGCAATTGCGGCCGCGTACGCCGAATTCGGTGCGCGCGTGATCGTACACGGCGCGAAGCCGAGCGTTAGGCTGGAGGAGAGCCTCGCGGACGTTCGCCTGTTCAATCCATCCTGCGACGTGGTGACAGGCGACCTAGGCGACCCTGCTGCCGTTGAGGCGATGTTCGCGCGGCTACGGGAACTTGACGCACTGCCGGACATCCTCGTGGCAAACGCATCAATCCAGATGAACATCCCCTGGTCGGAATTCGACGCGGCCGAGGCGCATCACGAGATGGAGGTGAACTTCCACGCCACTCTTCGGATGTTCCAGCTCGCGTACCCGAAGATGAAGGCGCAGGGATGGGGACGCCTCATCGCGGTTGGCAGCGTGCAGGAACCGCGTCCGCATCCGCAGATGTGCGCATACGCCGCCTCCAAGGCCGCTCAGGAGAACCTCGTGCGGAACGTTGCGCGCCAGGTCGCGTGCGAGGGCATCACCGTGAACAATCTCTGCCCGGGCGTGTTCGCGAC
>CADCBS010000172.1:1496-2009 GCA_902799715.1 uncultured bacterium
ACGCGCTTTTCCCATGGCGCGTGGACATCCTCTTCTTAAAATATTTCTTTCGGGTATTGCGGCCGAGTTATGCTATAATTATCGCATGTTCAATACCCATATTAGAAGAGTCGTGTCGGCAGTGGCTACTGCCGTCGCGTGTGTAGCGTATGCCGAGACGAGTGCATCGGTGTCGGCGGAGATGTCGCAGACTGCTGCGGCGGGATTCCTGTCAAGGACCGGCGTCGGGCCTCTGCTCCTTCCGGGGCGCGAAGTCGCCTCCGCCGAGGCGCGTGGCAATGTGTGGATTGTCCGCCTTGCACCGTCTGGCTACATCGAGGTCGCAGGCTCGACCAGGTGCGCGCCGATACTCTCGTTCTCGGCGAACGACTTCGTCGAGCCGGAAGTCGGTTCGCCGTTCGCGGCCAAGCGGACAGGCGACAGCCAGATGGTCGCGGAGAAGGAGTCGGGCGAATCCGCCGCCGACCATGCCGACTGGGCGAAGCTCACCGCGCCGGTTGCCAAGAAGCGTGC